>DATMJT010000587.1:0-5155 GCA_035553735.1 Pilimelia sp. | reverse complement strand
CCGCCCATCAGCAGTCCGGGCGCCACCGCACCCGCCATTAGCAGCGCCGGGTCGAAGTGGGGCGGGCGGTCCGCGGCCGGCGCGCTCAGCTGCGCGACGAGCGTGTCCGGGAACTCCCAGACCTCGCCGGCGGCCCGGGCGGCGCCGGTGTACTCCTGACCCGCCGCCGCGTCGGCGGCGTAGACGTCGGCCAGCGGCACGCGGCGGCGCGCCGCGGCGCGCACGGCCGCGACGTCCAGCGTGCCGGCCAGCTCCACCCGCTCGGCGGCCATCTCGGCGGTGGCGTACGGGCCGCCGTCGTCGGCGACGGTGACCCGCCAGCGGCCCGGGCCGGCGGGCACCGCCGCGACCGACAGCCGCACCGGGCAGTCGTCGGTGACCTGCAGCGGGCGGACAGCGGTCAGGTCGGACATCCGCAGGGTGCCGGGGGCGTGCCCGTGCGCGGCGAAGACGCCGTAGACGAGGTCCACGTAGGCCAGCGCGGGCATCAGCGCCCGACCGTCCACACGGTGCCCCGCGACGTACGGGGTGGCCATGGACAGCACCGTCTCGCCACGGATCACGCCCCGGTCCTCCTGCGACTTCTCGACCGGCGCGGCCGCGCGCCGGGATCCGGCCAGGTCTTCGGCCGCCTCCGGCAGCCAGCAGCGGTCCCGCTCGAACGGGTAGCCCGGCAGGGGCACCGGCACGGGGGCGGCGGAGCCCCAGGCCGCCCGCCAGTCCACGGTGGCCCCGTGCACCCACGCGGCCGGGTCGCTCTCGCCCGCCCTCGTGCGGTCCGCCACGCCGGTGGCCAGCTCCGCCACGCCGGCCAGGTGGTCGCGCAGCGCCCGGACCAGTCCGGGCACGTCGGTGAACTCCGCGAGCAGCCGGTGCGGCAGGTGCTCCCGGCCGACCTGGAGCGTGTACGCCAGGGCGGCGGGGTCGGTGTCGCAGCCGGGGCCGTCGAGGAAGTCCGCCAGCCGGCGGGCGACCTCGGCCAGCCGCTCCGGGCTCCTGGCCGACAGCGGCGCCAGGTGCGACCGCCGGGGCCCCGACGACGGCGGCGGCGGGGACGCCGGTCCCCCGGCGCCCACGTACTCCTGCAGGATCAGGTGGGCGTTGCTGCCGCCCGCGCCGAACGCGCTGATCCCGGCCAGCCGGGGCAGCGCCCGCCCGTCCGGGCCGGTCCGCGCCGGCCAGTCGGCGAGTTCCCGCTGCACCCGGAACGGGGTCGACGCGAAGTCGATGTTGGTGTTCAGCCGCTCGGCGTGCAGCGAGGGCACCAGCGTGCGGTGCCGCAGCTGGAGCAGCACCTTGGTCACCGCGGCGATGCCGGCGGCGGACTCCGCGTGCCCGATGTTGGACTTGACCGACCCGATCGGGATGGTGCGGTCCGCCAGGCCGTCGTCGCCGGCGAAGGCCCGCGACAGGCCGCTGATCTCCACCGGATCCCCGAGCGAGGTGCCGGTGCCGTGCGCCTCGATGTAGTCGATCTCCGACGGACGCACCCCGGCCCGGGCGAGCGCCTCCGCGACGAGCACGCCCTGGGCGCGGGGATTGGGCACGCTGTAGCCCTTGCTCGCCCCGCCGTGGTTGACCGCCGAGCCGCGCACCACGGCCAGGATCCGGTCTCCGTCGGCCTCGGCCCGGGAGAGCCGCTTGAGCAGCACGGCCCCGGACCCGTCGGCCGGGACGAACCCGTCGCCGCCCTCGCCGAAGCTGCGGCACGCGCCGGACGGGGCCAGGAAGCCGCTGCGCGACAGCTGCAGGTACTTGACCGGATGGCTGGTGATGTTGATCCCGCCCGCGATCGCCACCTCGCAGTCCCCGGTGCGGATGGCCTGGCAGGCCAGGTGGATCGCCGCCAGGGACGACGAGCACATGGTGTCCAGGGCGATGCTCGGGCCGGTGAGCCCGTAGAAGTAGGAGACCCGGTTGGCCACGGCCGCGTACGAGGAGGAGGTCGCCACGCCGCCGCGGTGCAGGGCCGCGTCCACGCCGTAGAGCTGGTAGTGGCCGTACATCATGCCGACGAACACGCCGGTGCGCACGGCGGCCAGGTCCGCCCGGGTGCGGCCCGCGTCCTCGAGCAGGTGCCACACGGTCTGCAGGAAGATCCGCTCCTGCGGGTCGAGGTGCCGCGCCTCCACAGGGGACATGCGGAAGAACATCGGGTCGAACTTGTCGACGTCACGCAGGAAGCCGCCGGTGCGGGTGGCGGTCCGGCCCGGGGTGCCGGGCGTCGGGTCGTACCAGCGGTCGTGCGGCCAGCGGTCGGCGGGCACCTCCTCGACGCAGTCGCGGCCCGCGCGCAGGTTCTCCCAGAACTGCCACAGGTCGTCTGCCTGCGGGTAGCGCCCCGCCACGCCGATGATGGCGATGTCCTCGTCCGCCGACGCGGGCCGGGGTGACGCGACCGCCGCGGCCACCGCGGCGGCGGGCCGCGTACCGGCCGCAGGCTCCCCGGACCCGGCCGGCACGGGCCGCGCGCCGGCCGCGGGGTCCGTGGGCGCGGCGGGAGTGAGTGCGGCGCGCAGGGCGTCGGCGTGCTCGGCGACGAAGTACTCCGCCAGCTGGCCCAGCGTCAGGTACTCGAAGAACAGCGTCTTGGACAGCGGGCCGAAGTGCCGCTCCAGGGCGGCGGTGGCGCTCATCACGATCAGCGAGTCGACGCCGTAGGTGTCCAACTCCTCCTCGGGGTCGATCTCCCCGGCGGGCATCCTCAGCTCCGCGGACAGCACCTCGGCGAGGAACCGCTGGGCCCGCCGGCGCAGCTCGGCCGCGGCGCCGTCCGACGGTGGGGCGGCGTCGGGCCCCGCTACCGGGCCGGGTACGGCCGCGCCGTCGCCCGGCGCCGCGGCGCCGTCGCCGCCCGCGGTACCGCCGGCCGGCGCCGCGGCGCCGTCGCGCCCACCGTCGGCACCGGCCAGAGCCCCGGCGATCCGGTCGGCGTCACCGGGGGCCAGCAGCACCACCGGGGCGGCGCCCGCCAGCGCGCGGGCCAGCGCGGCGAGGGCGGGGCGGGTGGCCACCGGCCGGATGCCGAACAGCTCCCCCATCCGCGTCACCACGGTGGGATCGGCCACCGCCCCGCCGTCGGTCCACAACGGCCACTGCACGGACAGGCTCACCCCGAAGCGCTGCCCCGTCGTGACCTGCGCGGCCCGGCGGGCCATGAGCCGGTCGAGGTAGCCGCTGGCGGTGGCGTGGTCGGCCTGGCCGACGTTGCCGAACACGGCGGCGGTCGAGGAGTAGGCCAGGAAGTAGCGGAGCGGGTCGCGCCGGGTCGCCTGGTCCAGCCACGCCGCGCCGAGGACCTTGGGCCGCAGCACCGCGTCGGCCTCGGCGCGGGTCTTGCGCAGCAGGAACGAGTCCCGCAGCGTGCCGGCCAGGTGGGCGACGCCGACCAGCTCCCCCGCCTGCCTGGCCTGCGCGACCAGCGACCGCACGCCCTCGCGGGTGCCGACGTCGGCCCGGACGAACCGCACGTCGGCGCCCCCGGCGCGCAACCGGTCGAGCGTGGCCGGATCGGGCTCGGTCCGCCCTGCCAGCACCACGGTGGCCCGCGGGTTGCGCGCCACCAGCCAGGCGGCGAAGGCCAGGCCGAGGGCGCCCGCCCCGCCGGTCACCAGGTGCACGCCCGCCGCACCGGTGACGGTCTCGGGGCCCGCCGCCAGCTCGACCCGCTCCCACGCGCGGCCCCGCCGCCCGTCCGGCCCGACGGTGACCTCGACCGGGCCCCCGCCGTCGGCCAGCTCCCCGGCCAGCACCGTAGCGGGCTCCTGGCCGGCGTGGCCGACCACGCGCATCGACAGGGCCGGGTACTCCCAGCGCAGCGAGCGGGCGAAGCCGGCCATGGCGCCGTGCAGCTCGGCCTGGTCGGCCGTCCGGTCATACAGGTACAGCCAGCGCGCGCTCCCCCGGCGCGCGGACACCCACGCCGCGGCCAGCTCCCGCGCGAGGTGGAAGCCCTCGTCCAGCGCCTCCTCCAGGTCCGAGCGGGCCGGTGGGGTCTGCACCAGCACCACCGGCGGCGGCGCGTCGGCCAGCCGCGCCACCAGTGCGGTGACCGACTCGCCCGGGCGCCGGACCACCGCGGTGGCCGGGGCCGCCGCGGCGACGAGGTCGGGCCCTGCGTCGCCGAGGAACACCACGGTGCCCGGAGCCGGCGCGGGCACCGCGGCGGTGGGCCGCCAGGTGGGCACGAAGGCGACCGGCTCCCCGGCGCCGGGCTCCTCGGCCGCGGCCCGGGCGCGCAGCGTGAACCCGTCAAGGCGGCAGACCACGGTGCCGTCCTCGTCGGTCATGGTCAGGTCGAACACCTGCACCCCCGCGGCCGAGCGCACCCGCACCGCGTGCACCAGGCAGGTGTGCGGCAGGTCGCCGAGCAGTCGAGCCTGGTCGATCGAGAACGGCAGGTACGGCACGGGTCGGCCGTCGGCGTCCGACGCGGCGGCGCTGTCCACGATCCAGCCGACGACCTGCAGCGCGCCGTCGAGCAGCGCCGGCTCGAACCGGTACTCCGCGGCGTCGGCCCGCCTCGGCTCGGGCAGCACCAGGGTGGCCAGCGCCTCGTCGGCGCAGTGCCGCACCTCCTCGACCGCCCGCAGGCTCGGGCCGTAGTCGAAGCCGAGCGCGGCGACGCGGGCGTAACACTCCTGCCGGGTGCGCACCGTCGCGCAGCGGGCGCGCACGGCGGCCACATCCAGGCGCGGCACCGCCTCCGGGTCGTCGAAGCGCAGCACGCCGCTCGCGTGACCGACCGCGCCGGCGTCGCCCGTGCCGTCCGGGACCGACACCACCTCGAACCGGACGCCGTCCGCCTGCGCCACCCGCTCCCCCAGCCGCACGCGCAGTCGCAGGCCTCCCGGGCCCGGGCGGACGGGGCGGCCCCACACCAGACCGCCGACCACCCGCACCGGCCGCCGGCCGGCGAGTTCGCCGGCGAGCCGGGCCAGCTCCAGGTGCACCACGCCGGGCAGCACCGGCTCTCCGCCCACCACGTGGTCGGCGAGGTAGAACTCCGTCGGGGTGAGGTGCTTCTCGAACGCCACCTCGTCCAGGGTGGACACGTTCGCGTCCAGCAGCGTCGGGTGCAGGGGTTCCCGCCGGCCGGCGGCCCGGCCGCCGACCGCGGGCCCCACCCAGTAGCGGGTACGGGCGAACGGGTAGG
>DATMJT010000586.1:0-3182 GCA_035553735.1 Pilimelia sp. | reverse complement strand
GCACGTGGGGCAGCCAGCCGTCCCACCGCGCCGCGCGGCGCATCGAGCGGGGCGCGGGCCAGCCGCCGACCACCCAGATCGGCACCCGTGGCCGCTGCACCGGCGGGGGCGGGGGCATGAAGTCGGTCGGGCGTACCCGGTGGTGCCGACCCGTGAAGCTGAACGGCTGGCCTGCCCAGAGCCCGGTCAGCACGGCCAGCCCCTCGTCGAGCAGCTCGGCGCGGACCCGCCGCCCCGGGTCGGGCTCGAAGGCCAGCCAGCCGTCGTGCACCGCGCCCAGGCCGACGGACAGGATCACCCGACCGTCGGAGAGGTTGTCCAGCGCGGCGACCTGGCCCGCGAGGTCCCACGGCCTGCGGCGCGGCAGCGGGGTGAGCATGGTGCCGAGCCGGATCCGTTCGGTGGTCATGGCGGCGGCGGTGAGCGCCACCCAGGCGTCGACGCCCCAGACCGGCTCCCAGACGAAGAACGCGTCCCACCCGGCGCGCTCCGCGGCGGCGGCGAGGTGCGCGGCGGTGCGGGCGTCGCCGCGGGGCAGGACGAAGCCGTACTTCAGCGCGGTGGAGGCGGGCATGAGGCGACGGTAGCCGCCCGGTACGACAGCCCGGCACGACGGCCGGGGCGGTGGGAGTGGCCCGGCCCGGGCCGGGCGCCGGAGCCGGTCGGTTACGGGCCGGTCGGCTGCGGGGGCGGTCGGCTGCGGGGCCGGTCAGCTACCGGCGCCGGAGGTCGCGTCCGGTGCGACGGCGTCGCGGATGGTGCGCAGTCCGGTCAGCAGGTTGGTCAGCTGGTCGCCGGCGAGCAGGCCGGTGAACCACTTCTCGATCAGCGCGAGGTGTCCGGGCAGGGTCTCGTTGAGCCGCGCCATGCCGGCCGCGGTGACGACCGTGAACGAGCTGCGCCGGTCGGTGGGGCAGGCCCGGCGCAGTACCAGCCCGTCGCGCTCCATCCGGTCCACCACCCGGGTGACCCCGCTAGTGGACAGGGAGGTCTGCGCGGCGAGGTCGGTCATCCGCAGCTCGTGATTGGCGGAGCGGGCCAGGCGGATCAGCACCTCGAACTCGACCGGGGACAGGCCGTGCGCGGCGAACTGCGCCGCGAAGCGGGCGCTGAGCCCGGTGTAGGCCTCGGCGAACAGGCCGAATGCCGTGATTCGGTCGTCTTCGTACAGGTTCCGGCTCATCGACACATCCTAACAAGAATTGCCCCGAGGAATTCTGATGAATCGATTGTTGCGTGGTCGTTGCCGGGCCGGGAAAGGTGTACGGCGGCGAGATGTGGGGTACTTATGACTCCCTGCTAGACAACGCTATGCATCGCGGCACTTACTTTCCGCTGATGGATGCCCGGTTTGTCCCTAGCCTGCACCGGTCCTCGCTCCTACCGTGGAGAGTTCCAGCGCGTGTGACGGCGCGCTGCGAAGGAGAGGCGGCACATGGGTAAACACGTCTCGGTGGCAACCTTCCCGCGCGCGGAGCGAGGGCGCTACCGGCGCAAGGTGCGCCGGTGTCTCGACGTATTCGCGTTGATGCTCGACGACTTCCAGTTCGACGCCGACCGGCCCACCACCGGCCTCGAGGTGGAGCTGAACCTGGTGGACCCCGAGGCGGGGCCCGCCATGCGCAACGCCGAGGTGCTGGCCAACCTGGCGGATCCCCACTTCCAGACCGAGCTGGGACAGTTCAACCTGGAGCTCAACGCGCCGCCCCGGCTGATCGAGGGAGACGGCTTCGCGGACTACGAGCGGGACCTGCTGGACAGCCTGGAGCGGGCCGGCGACCGCGCCGGCAAGGTGGACTCCCGGATCTTCCTGATCGGCATCCTGCCCACGGTCACCGCGGCGCACACCGTCGCGGACAACCTGTCGGAGAACGCCCGCTACCGGGTGCTCAACGAGCAGATCGTCGGCGCCCGCGGGGAGGAGCTGTCCCTGGACATCCGCGGCGTCGAGCGGCTGCACACCTACGCGGACTCCATCGCGCCGGAGGCGGCCTGCACCAGCGTGCAGTTCCACCTCCAGGTGGCGCCGGACACCTTCGCGTCGTACTGGAACGCCTCCCAGGCCATCGCCGGCGTCCAGGTGGCCGTGGGCGCCAACTCCCCGTTCCTGTACGGCCGCCAGCTGTGGGCGGAGACCAGGATCGCCCTGTTCGAACAGGCCACCGACACCCGGCCCGAGGAGCTGAAGGCCCAGGGGGTGCGCCCCCGGGTCTGGTTCGGCGAGCGGTGGATCACCTCCATCTTCGATCTCTTCGAGGAGAATGTTCGGTACTTCCCGCCGCTGCTGCCCATCTGCGAGGAGGAGGACCCGGTCGAGGCGCTGCGCCGCGGCGGCGTACCGCGACTGTCCGAGCTGCGCCTGCACAACGGCACGGTGTACCGGTGGAACCGGCCGGTGTACGACATCATGAACGGCCGCCCGCACCTGCGGGTGGAGAACCGGGTGCTGCCCGCCGGCCCCACCGTCGTGGACATGCTGGCCAACGCCGCACTCTACTTCGGCCTGGCCCGGGAGCTGGCCGAGGCCGACCGTCCGGTGTGGTCACAGCTCACCTTCAGCGCCGCCGAGGAGAACTTCCACGCCGGTGCCCGCCGCGGCATCGCCGCGACCCTGTACTGGCCCCGGGTCGGCGAGGTGCCCGTCACCGAGCTGGTGCTGGAGCGGTTGCTTCCCTGCGCGTACGCCGGGCTGGACCGGTTCGGCGTCGCACCGGCGCAGCGCGACCGGCTGCTCGGCATCATCGAGCAGCGGTGCCGAACCCGGCGCAACGGCGCGGTGTGGCAGACGGAGATGGTGCGCCACGCCCAGCGGCGGCTCGGGCTCGGCCGCGACGCGGCCCTGCAGGCCATGGTGCAGCGGTACGGGGAGCTGCAGCGCACCAACGCGCCGGTGCACACCTGGCCCGTGGAGTGACCGGGCCGCGGGCCCGCGGCCCGGTCAGGAGCGGCGGCGTCCCCGGCCGCGACCCTTGGCCGCCGGGGCGGTGGGCGGCTCTGCGGCGGGGCGCTCGGGCCACAGCGGCCTGGCGACCGGTGCCCGTCCCGGGGCGCCGTGGCTGACCTGCCCCTCCGGGCCCGCGTCGGTGCGTGGCTCGGGCTCGTAGGCCCGGGCGGGCGCGTAGCCGTCGTCCGCCAGATCGGACCGGACCGGATCCCCGGCCGGCGGCGGCGCGGTGGGGCTC
>DATMJT010000585.1:0-11362 GCA_035553735.1 Pilimelia sp. | reverse complement strand
GCCGGTGCGAGCACGGCGGCGATCGCGGTAACGGCCACCGCGGTACGCGCGCGCCTCATGCCGCCACTCCGTTCGTGGTGGCCGCCGTCGTGGGCCGCAGCGCGGCGCGTGCCGCCGCGCGGCTGGCCCGCGGCGGCACGCCGTTGACGTCCTCGGTGGACGTGGCGTAGCTGCCGACCACGTAGGCCAGGGCGTCGGCGTTGCGGTCCAGTGCGGTGCGGTCCACGTTGCCGAGGTTGTCGCACGGCTGTTGGTGGCACGGGTCGAACGAGACGCCGGCCGCCCCGCCCCACATCGCCGCCTGCGCGGCGGTCTTGGGCCGGTACGAGCCGGCGTACAGGCCGCCGGTGGGGATCCCGGCCATGATGAACTGCGTGTGGTCCCACTGCCGGTCGAAGTCGGTGTCCTCGGTGGGGACCCCCCGCCGGTGGAGGTACGTGGCGAACGCCCGCTCGATCTGGGCGGACCCGTAGGGCATCGGGCCGGTCCGGCCGGAGGAGTTGTCGCCGTCGTAGACGAAGTAGCCGGCGTTGCGCGAGCCGATGGAGTTGGAGTTGAGGTACAGGGCGATGTCCAGCTGCTGCTCGAAGGTCAGCGACCGCAGGTAGGCGCCGGAGGCGGTCTTGTCCACGTCCTCGGCGCCCCACCAGGCGAACCGGACCGCGTTGCCGACCCGGGGGGCGGGGCCCAGGCGCAGCGCCAGCTCCAGCAGCGCCGCCGAGCTGGTCCCGGTGTCGTTGATGCCGGCGTTGGTGGGCAGGCTGTCCAGGTGCGCGCCGGCGAGCACCACGTTGTCGGTGCGGCCGGTGCGGGTCTGGGTCAGCAGGTACCGGCTGGTGGTCACCTGCTGGTGGCTGCGCAGGTCCACGGTGGTGGGGGTGCCGGCCACCGCGGTCAGCGCGAGCCCCTCGGCGGTGGTCAGGCCCGCCGTCGGGATCCGCGCCTGGGTCGGGTCGATGCCGCCGAGCCCCGGCCCGTCCACGTGGTTGTAGATCAGCGCGGCGATCGCGCCGGCCTCGGCGGCGACCAGCTGCTTCTGGGTGAACGTGCAGCCCCCGCGCTTGACGAGCGCGACGGCGCCGCGGGCGTCCAGGCCGGCGTAGTCGGCGGCCTCGCAGCCGGGCGTCGGGTCCACCGGCACGGCGACCAGCGGGCCGGTCACCCCGCCGACCGGGGTGTTCGGGGAGTCCTGCATCTGGGTGGGCGCCGCGGTCGTGGAGCCGGCGGTCACCACCGCGGCGTCGACCACCACCCGGTGGTAGCTGAACTCCGGCGTGCGGACGCGGAAGCCCGCGTCGCGCAGGCGCCCGGCGATGTAGTCCAGACTCCGCTGGTAGCCCGGGTTGTGGGTGGCCCGGTTGCCGCCGTGGGTGTCGGCGATGCGCTGCAGCGCGATGAGGTGCCGGTGGATGTTGTCGGCGGTCACCGCCTGGACCAGCTGGTCGGCCAGCGGCGCCGCGGCGTGGGCCGGCGCAGCGGCGCCGGCCCACGCGACGGCCGCGACGAGCGCGGCGGCGGTGGGCCCGCGCAGGGACCGGCGCGGCGGGCGGGGCTTGCTCGGGGACATGGCGCTCCTTACGGACTGGTGCGGCCCGCCCCGGTGTGCGCGGGTCGCCTTATCCTCGGGAGCCTGCCGGGCACCGGCGTGCCTGGTCCCGTGCCAATCAACCGGGAAGTGGACTCATTGCCCCGGCCGGCGCGCGGCTCAGAAATCCGCCCGCGGCGCGGCCGCGTCCAGTGTGGCGGTCCGCGGTGCGGTCCGCCACACCCCGCCGACCGCGTCGGCGAGCCGCTCGACGTCGGCCCGGTCGCCGTGCATCGCCTCGGCGACGAGCACCACCGCGCCGGTGCTTCCGCGCACCGCGGAGTGGCCGCTCTGCCGGTGGCACCAGCGCCGGGCGTGGGCCTGTCCGGCGGCGTCGACGAAGATGACCTCGCCGGCCTCCGGGTGCTCGACCTGCCCCGCGAAGGTCAGATAGGACTCCTCGCCGGTGGCGTGGCGCACCTCCAGGAAGCCGGCGACCGCCGCCAGGTCGAACGCGGCCACCGGGACGGCGTACGCCAGCGACACCGCGTTGCACAGGTCGATCAGCGGGTGGATCCGGGGCAGCGTGCCCTCCTTGCGGAAGCGCCGCAGCAGCGACTCGGCCGCACACCGGTACTGGGTGGGCTTGAGCCCCATCCGGGCGAACGCCCGACGCCACGCCTGGATCTCGGGGAACTCGCCCTCCGGGCCGGCGGCCAGCCGGGCGCGGGCCGCGTCGTGCAGCGCGGCGACCGGCCCGTCCACGTCGGCGTCCGGGGTGATCCCCTCGGCGACCACCACCCCGGCGCGCAGCTGCGGAAACTCCCGCCAGATCGCCGCCGCGTGCTGGACGTACATGCCGCTCCTCTCGCCGCCGCGCGCTGCGGTCGGCGCCCGACCGCCGGCCGCGGCGTCCGGCGGACCAGGATAGCCGGCCGTGCGCGCCCGGGTGCCCGGCGGCAAAACGGTCCAGTTCCCGTGGCATTGGCCCGGGAGTCCGCCGGGGCGCGGCGGGAGGCTTCCAGACACGGCAGCCGGGCCGCCGGCTGCCGGGCGGGCCAACCGGGAGGAGCGTGCGATGAGCAACCCGTTCGAGGACCCCGAGGGTCGCTACTACGCCCTGGTCAACGACGAGGGCCAGTACTCGCTGTGGCCGGCGTTCCTGGACGTGCCGGCCGGGTGGACCGTCGCGCACGGCGCGGCCGGGCGCGAGGAGTGCCTGGCGCACGTGGAGCGGAGCTGGACCGACATGCGCCCCCGCAGCCTGGTCGAGGCCGCGGGCCGGGACCGTCCGTGACCCGTCGCGCCAGTCCCTGGCTGGCGCTGGCCAGCCTGGCGCTGGGCGCGTTCATGATCGGCGTGAGCACCACGTCGATGAACACCGCGCTGCCGGCGATCGGCACGGGCCTGGACGCGACGTTCGACGAGCTGCTGTGGGCGCTCAACGTCTACTCCCTGGTGCTCGCCGCGTTCATGATCACGGCGGGCCGGATGGGCGACCTGTACGGCCAGAAGCGGCTCTACCTGCTCGGCCTGGCGGTCTTCGCGCTCGCGTCGGTGGCCTGTGGGCTGGCGCAGTCGCCGGGCCAGCTCATCGCGGCCCGGGTCGGGCAGGGCATCGGCGGGGCGCTGCTGTCGCCCCAGACCCTGTCCATGATCAGTTGGATCTTCCCGCCCGAGCGGCGCGGCGCCGCCAACGGCGTGTGGGGGGCGGTGGCGGGAATCGCCGTGGCCGCCGGCCCGGGCCTGGGCGGCCTCGTCGTGACGGCGCTGGGCTGGCGCTGGGTGTTCCTGCTCAACGTGCCGATCTGCGTGCTGACCGCGGTCTGCGCCGCCCTGCTCATCCCCCGCCTGGGCGGCGGCCGCCGGCACCGGCTGGACCTGGCCGGCGCCGCGCTGGCCACGGTGGGCCTGTTCCTGGTCACCTACGGCCTCCTGGAGGGCCAGTCCCACGACTGGGGACCGGTCTGGGGGCCGGTGCCGATCCCCGCGGTCGTCGGCGCCGGCGTCGTCGTGCTCGGCGTGTTCGTGGTGGTGGAGCGCGGCCGGCAGGAGCGCGAGCCGCTGCTGCCGTACGCGATCCTGGCCGACCGCAACTTCAGCCTGATGGGCGTGGTGACGGTGACCCTCGTGGCCGCCGTGGGCGCGATGCTGCTGCTGCTGTCGATCTACCTGCAGTCGGCGCTGGGGATGAGCGCGTTGGCGGCCGGGCTGGTGATGGCCGTCGCGCCGGCGGTGTCCACCGGGATCGCGCCGGTGGCGGGGCGGCTGACCGACCGGCTGGGCGGCAAGTACGTCCTGGTCGTCGGCCTGGCCCTATTCGCCGCCGGGCTGGTCCAGGTGCTGGCCGTGGCGCGCGCCGACGGCAGCTGGCTGGACCTGCTGCCGGGCCTGGTCGTGGTCGGCGTGGCGATGGGCGTGACCTTCGCGCCGCCGCCGACCATCGCGATGTACGGGATCGCGCCGTCGCTGGCCGGTGCGGCGTCGGGCACCCTGAACACCATCCGGATGTTCGGCGCGACGATCGGCGCCGCGGCCGTGGGGGCGGTCGTGCAGGCCAGGCTGGAGACCTCGGTGCGGGCGGAGGCCGCCGCCCGGGCCGCGCAGCTGGCGCCCGAGCTGCGGGAGCCGTTTGTGGCCGGGATCGCGCGGGCCTCGGCCGGCGGGGTGGAGATCGACCGGCAGCGGTTCGTGGCCGAGGTCGCAGCCGGCCTGCCGGACGTCGCCGCGGCGGCGCTGCGCGAGGCGGCCGACGAGGTCTTCCGCGCCGGGCTGACCGGCGCGGTGCGCACGACGCTGCTCGTGCCGGCCGCGCTGCTGCTGGCCTCGGTGGTGATCACCCTGGCGGTGCGGCACCGGCCGCCCGCGCCCGTCGCGGCGCCGGGCTCTGCCGCGTCGGCCACCGCCGCCGCCCCCGACGCGCCGCAGGTCGCCGGGGCCGCGGCCGGGGCCGCCGGACGGCCCTGAACCACGCGACCGGCGTCGCGGAATGCCGCGTTCCCGGGCCGGAAAGGTCATATTTTCCGGGTGGGCGCGGCGGCCTGCCCGCACCGCTGCCGGCGGCCCACAAATTGTCGGATCATTGACACGGCCCGGCGCTTCCTGAGGCGATCACCGGCGTCGTCGTCGGTGCGCCCTGGCACATTTCCGTCGCCGTGTCCGGGTGAATGGCCGGGGGCGTCAACGACTGGCGTATTTGGTCACGCCGACCGGCGTACCGCAGCGTGGGATATGCCGAAACGACCATCCACATCGTACCCGCCCGTACCCTTTACGCCCCTGTGGACGGCGTCTAGGCTCCGTCCTCAGCGCAGGGTGGCGCTGGGGGAACGGGAGCGATCAACGTATGAATATGGGCCGATCGACTGATGCGGCGGGCGTCCTACTGCCGAGGGCGTCGCATAGTGATAGCCGCCACGATCGCGTACTGGTCGGTGATGAGGAAACGGCCGGGAACGGTGGGGTCTTGCGTATGCCCGGTCGGGCGCACGACGAAACGGCTACCGGCTACCCGACAACTGACATGCCCACGCAGGCGATCGCGCCGCTGTTTCGAATTCTCGGACCCTTCGAGATGTGGCACGACGGCCGGCTGGTCGAGATCCGCGCGGCCAAGCTGCGCGCGGTGCTGGCGGTGCTGCTGCTGCGGGCCAACGAGACCGTCCCGGTCGCGGACCTGATCGACCAGGTGTGGAGCGGCGCCCCGCCGGAGTCGGCGCGGACCACGGTGCAGGCGTACGTCTACCGGCTGCGCCGCCTGCTGCCGTCCGGCGCCGGAGCGGGGCTGCACACCCGGGGCACCGGCTACCTGCTGGCGGTCGCCGCGGACGCGGTGGACCTGCACCACTTCGACGCGCTGGTGGCCGAGGGCCGCCGCCTGCTCGCCGACGGCCGGCTCGGGGAGGGGGCGGCCCGGCTGCGGGCGGGCCTGGCCCTGTGGCGGGGACCGGCGGTGGGCGGCCTGCCCGACTGCGCCCTCGCCGCGGACATCCAGCGACTGGAGGGCTACCGCCTCCTGGTGGCCGAGGAGTACCTGCAGACCCAGCTGGCGCTCGGCAGGCACGCGGCGGTCCTGCCGGAGCTGCACGCCGCGGTGGCGGCCCACCCGTACAGCGAGAAGCTGTGGGAGTGGCTCATGCTGGCGCTGTACCGCTGCGGGCGCCGGGCCGAGGCGCTGACCGCGTACCGGGAGGCCCGGGCCACGCTGGTGGCCGACCTCGGCGTCGAGCCCGGCGGGGAGCTGCGGGCCCTGCACCGGGCGATCCTCGCCGGCCAGGACCCGCTGCGGCTGGCCCCGGCGGTGGCCGCCGGCGGGGATGCCGCGCCCGCGGCGGGGGGCCCGGCGCCCGCCGACGCCGCGGGCGCGTCGGCGCCCGCGGCCCGCGCCGCCGCACCGGCGCGGGCGGCCAGCATGGAGCTGCCCGCCGACGTGGCCTGTTTCACGGGCCGCCGGGCGCAGGTCGCCCAGCTGCGCCGGATGATCGCGCAGCCCCGGGGCGGCGGCGCGAGCGTCAGCGTGATCAGCGGCATGGGCGGCGTGGGCAAGTCCGCGCTGGCGGTGCACATCGCGCACGCCCTGGCCCCGCAGTTCCCCGACGGCACGCTGTACGCGGGCCTGCAGGGCTGGCGGGTGGGCAGCCGTCCGCTGAGCCCGGCCCGGGTGCTCGGCCGCTGGCTGCGCAGCCTCGGCGTGCCCGCGCAGGACCTGCCGGACAGCACCGAGGAGGCCGCGGCGCTGTTCCGGGCCCTGACCGCGGGGCGGCGCCTGCTGGTGGTGCTGGACAACGCGCAGTCCGCCGCCCAGGTGCGCCCTCTGCTGCCGGCGGCCCGGACCTGCGCGGCCCTGGTCACCTCGCGGCCCCGGTTGTCCACACTGGACAACGCCGCGCACCTGCACCTCGGTCCGCTGGACCGGCCGGAGGCGGTCAGGCTGCTGGGTCGCCTGATCGGGCCGGCGCGGGTGGAGCGCGAGCTGGCGGGGGCGGCCACGGTGGTGCGCCAGTGCGGCTACCTGCCGCTGGCCATCCGCATCGCGGCCTGCCGGCTGGCCGACCGACCGGATCGGCCGCTGAGCCGGTTCGCGCACCGGCTGGCCGACGAGCGCGGCCGGCTCGACGAGCTGCAGCACAGCGACCTTGCCGTGCGGGCCAGCCTCCAGGCCAGCGTCGCCGGGCTGCGTGGCGACCCGGCGGGCCGCCAGGCGACCCAGGTGCTCGCCGCACTCGGGCTGCTCACCGGGGCGCACGTCACCCTGTCGGACGCCGCCGCGCTGGCCGGGGTGCCGTCGGCGGCGGCCGACGCCGCCCTGGAGCTGCTGGTCGACGCGCAGCTGCTGACCGCCCAGGGCGGCTCGGGGACGTACCACATCCCGGACCTGGTGCGGCTGTACGCCGCGGAGCTGGCCCGGTCGGGGGAGTCGGCGCTGCAGCGGCGGTCGGCGCTGCGCCGGCTGGCCGGCGTCCGCCAGCGCACCGGCTGATCGCGGTGCCGGAGCCCGCGCCCGGCCGACGGCGCCGGAGCCCGCGCCCGGCCGTCGGCGCGGCCTGGCCGGCGGGGCGCCGCCGGCCGGGTCGTCCTGCCGGCCCTGCGCGGGCGGTCCCGGCAGGACCCCGGAGCTACCGGCCGCCCGTGGGGAAGCTGCGGGCGGCCCGGTGCCGCAGCGCGTACGGCACCGTGGCGTCGATGAACGTGCGGCCCGGAGGGTGCGGCTGGCCGCGGGCGCTCGCCCAGTCGGCGCGCTGGGACGGGTCCATGCCCAGCGGGCGGTGACCGGTCAGCGTGGTGCAGTCCGTGCCGAGGTTGGCGCGGGTGGTGAGCGCCCACAGCACGTCCTCGGCCGAGGACACGTCCACGTCGTCGTCCACGAACACGACGAGCTTGGTGAACGGGTGCCGGGCGAAGACGGCGCGGGCCAGGTCGGCGAGCTCACCGTCGGCCCGTGCGGTGTCCTTGCGCACCGCCGCCGCCAGCAGCAGCATGCCGCCGCCGGCGGCGGCGTAGTGCAGGTCCGTGACGATCCGCCAGGCCGGCTCCGCCGCGGACAGGGCCACCGACACGGCTCCGGCCAGGCCCAGGATCACCGACTGCTCGCGTCCGGGTCCCGGCACGGCATGCAGTACGGCGTCGCGGCGCATGGTGATCGCGGTCACCGTGACCACCGGCAGGCTGGCCTGCGCCGCGCCGTCGTAGCCGAGGAACTCCGGCAGGGAGCCGGCGGGCCCGCCGTCGAGGCACTCGTCGGCGACCGCGTCGTCCAGGTGCCCCTCCAGCACGATCTCGGCGTCGGCGAGCACCGAGGTGGGCTGGCTCAGCGCCGGGGCGAGGCCGACCGGCGCGGCGGCGAGGCCTCCCGCGACGTCCAGCTTGGACACGCCCTCGGGCAGGAAGCGGGTGTTCAGCGCCGAGGCCACCATCGCCGCCGGGGGCGCGCCCAGGTTGACCGAGACGGGCAGCCGCCGCCCGGCCGCGCGCGCCGCCTCGTGCATGGCGCGCAGGGCGCGGCCCGGCACCATCCAGATCACCAGCCGGGTGTGGTCGAGCACCAGCATCCGGTGCACCGACAGCGCCCGCGCACCCGTGGCGGGATCCTCGGCGTACACGATGCCGGTGGTCAGGTACGGGCCGGCGTCGCGCGGGGTGGCCCGCGGCACCGCCAGGGCGGCCAGGTCCACCGGGCGGACCAGCTCCTGGCACGGCGGTCGCGCCACGGCCACCGGGGGGCGCGCGGCGGACAGCAGCGTCCGGGCGGCGGCCGGGGTCGTCCGGGCCGGCAGCCCGGGCAGCCAGCCCCGCACCCGCGCCGGGTCGCCGTACGCGCCGACCAGCAGCTCGGGTGCGTCGCCGCCCGCCGAGGGGTAGCGCACGACCGGCTCGCCGCCCGGGCGCGGGGTGGCCGGCACGCCGCCGTAGCGGCGCACGAAGTCGGCGAGCACGGCGTCGCGGCGCACCGGCCGGGTCCGCACCCGCGGCCGGGCCCGGGCCACGGCCGCCCGCAGCGACAGCGCCCGCGTCACCGGACCCTCCCGCGGGGTCGGTCGCCGCGGCCGCCGACCACGGCGCCGGCGCCGTGGTCGGCGGCCGCGGCCTGCGCGGGGCTCATCGGAGCGCGCCCCGGCACCGGTCCAGGGCATCCAGCCACGCACCCGGCACGCCGGCGCGCAGCAGCCCCGTGCCGACGAGCAGGCCCCGGTAGCCCGCCGCGAGCAGCGCGGCGGCGTCGGCGGGGGAGCTGATGCCGCTGGCACTGACCGGGCACGGGGTGCCGGCGGCGCGCACCACCGGCAGCAGCGCCAGGCTGCGCCCGGGTGCCGGCGCCCCCCGCTCCCGGGCGCGGATGTCCTTGTTGTTGACCGCGATGACGCACTCCGCCGGATGCGTGACGGCGGCCACCTCGGCCTCGCTGACCACCTCCACGAACGGCGTCAGGCCGCTGCGCAGGCAGCGCTCGATCAGCCCGCCCAGGGTCCGCCGCGGCAGCAGCGCCGCGGTGAGCAGCACCGCCGCGGCGCCCAGCTCGCGGGCCCGGTCCAGCTGGGCCTGCCCGGTGACGAAGTCCTTGACCAGGATCGGCAGGTCCGTTCCGGCGGCCACCTCGCGCAGCAGGTGCGGGGTGCCGCCGAACCAGCGCCCGGTGACCACGGAGACGCACGGGGCGCCGGCCGCCCGGTAGGCGTCCAGGAGCGCGCCGACCCCTCGTCCGCCCAACAGGTCGGTGCCGTCGCCGTCGTGCACCTTCACCTCGGCGATCACCGGCCGGTGGGCGCCCAGCAGCGCCTCCACGAAGGCGCTCACCGCCGGGCCTCCGCCGGGATCCGGGCCCCGTCCCGGTGCCCGCCCGTGGTGGGCGGGCCGCCCGGCCGGTCGGTGCGGCCCGCCGCCGCGGCCGCGCCGCGCCAGGCCGCGGCGATCGCGGCCACCCGGGCGCCGCACAGCGCCCGGTCGGCGCCGCGCGCGCCGCTGTCGGCGTCCACGCCGACGCAGCGCGGGTGTGCCGCCACCGGGTCGGCCGGGCGGTCGGCCGAGACCCCGCCGGCCACCAGGAACGGCAGGTCGGTGGCCGCGGCGAGCTCGGCCGCGGCCGCCGCGTCCAGGCGCCGGCCGGTGCTGCCCACCCGCCCGTCCGCGGTGGCGGAGTCGAACAGGAACAGGTCGGTGCCGGCCCGCTCGTAGGCGCGGATGAGCGGCCGCTCGACGCAGTCGCGCCCGCGCACGTGCAGGGCCTTGACGACGGTCGCGCCGGTGGCCTTCACCGCCCGCACCACGGCCGGCGGCTGGTAGCCGTGCAGCTGCACCCAGCGCAGGCCCGTCGCCGCCAGCACCTCGGCCAGCACGCCGGGGCGGGCTTCGAGGGTGACCAGCACCGGCTCCGGGCCGCCGGTGGCCCGGGCCGCGTCGGCCAGCGCGGCCAGCCGCGGCAGGCTCAGCTCGGCGTGCCCGCCGCCGGTGCCGTGCCAGAGGCCGACGAGGTCCACCGCCAGCCCGGCCAGCAGGGCGATGTCGGCCGGGTCGGTGGCGCCACAGATCTTGACTCGCATCAGCCGGCCAGGGTCGGCACCTTGGCCAGCGCCTCGTCGATGCGGGTCTGGTCGCACTCCTCGTCCGCCAGGGCGCCGGCCAGGTGCTGCTCGTAGGCCGACAGGTCGAAGTGGCCGTGTCCGGACAGGCCGAACAGGATCGTCTGCCCGCGGCCCTCCTCCCGGCAGCGCAGGGCGTGCTCGACCGCGACGGCGATCGCGTGGGTGGACTCGGGGGCGGGCACGATCCCCTCCGCCCGGGCGAAGGTCAGGCCGGCGTCGAAGCAGCGGGACTGGGGCACCGCCACCGGTTCGATCAAACCGTGGACCTGGGCGGCGCTCACCAGCGGGGCGATGCCGTGGTAGCGCAGCCCGCCGGCGTGGAACGACGGCGGGATGAAGGCGTGGCCCAGGGTGTGCATCCGCAGCAGCGGCGTGAGCTGGGCGGTGTCGCCGAAGTCGTACGCGAGCCGCCCGCGGGTCAGGGTCGGGCAGGCGGCGGGCTCGGCGGCGATGACGCGCACGTCGACGCCGTCGCGCAGCTTGCGGCCCAGGAACGGGAACGCCAGCCCGCCGAGGTTGCTGCCGCCGCCGGCGCAGCCGATGACGATGTCCGGGTAGTCGTCAGCGAGCGCCAGCTGGGCCAGGGCCTCCTGGCCGATCACGCTCTGGTGCAGCAGGACGTGGTTGAGCACGCTGCCGCCGGCGTAGTTGGTGCCGGGGTCGCGGGCGGCCACCTCCAGCGCCTCGGAGGTGGCGATGCCCAGGCTGCCCGGGCAGTCCGGGTCGGTCGCCAGGATCTTGCTGCCGGCCTCGGTCTCCGGGCTGGGGCTGGGCACGCAGGTGGCGCCGTAGGTCTGCATCAGCAGCCGGCGGTACGGCTTCTGGTGGTAGCTCACCTTCACCATGAAGACCTTGACGTCCAGGCCGAACAGGGCGCCGGCCAGCGACAGCGCCGAGCCCCACTGCCCGGCGCCGGTCTCCGTGGCCAGCCGGGGGATGCCGGCCCGGTGGTTGTAGTACGCCTGCGGGATCGCGGTGTTCGGCTTGTGGCTGCCGGCGGGGCTGACGCCCTCGTACTTGTAGTAGATGCGCGCCGGCGTGTCCAGCGCCCGCTCCAGCCGGCGGGCCCGGAACAGCGGCGCGGGGCGCCACTGCGCGTACACCTGGCGCACCGGTTCGGGGATCTCGATCTCCCGCTCCCGGCTCAGCTCCTGCTCGGCCAGGACCCTCGGCATGATCGGCAGCAGGTCGTCCACGCCGATCGGCGCGCCGGTGGCGGGGTGGCGCAGCGGGTCGGGGTCGGGCAGGTCCGCGGCGAGGT
>DATMJT010000584.1:0-18814 GCA_035553735.1 Pilimelia sp. | reverse complement strand
CCGGCCTCCCGCCGGACGCGACGGATCATGGTGATGATCCTGGTGCCGATGGCGGTGCTGACGCTCGCCGCCCTGGTGGTGTGGTGGCCGTCGGACGTGTCGCGACCCGCGGCGCAGGCGGGCGGACAGCAGTCCGGGCAGGTGCGTGGCACGGTCACCGCCGTGGACGAGCGGCCCTGCCCGCCCGACGCGGATGCCCGGCCCGCGCCGGACCCGGGCTGGGTGCGCCGGTGCGGCAGCGCCCGGGTGCGCCTCACCGAGGGAGCCGCCGCCGGGCAGGAGGTCTCCATCGACCTGCCACAGGGGTCCGCCACCCAGGTGCTGGACCGCGGCGACGACGTCGTGCTCTCCCACTACGTCGACCCGGAGACGGGCGCCTCCTCGTACGCCTTCCGCGACCACCAGCGGGCGCGTCCCATGCTGTGGCTGGTCGCGCTGGCGGTCGCGGCCATCGTGGCATTCGGCCGGTGGCGCGGTGTGACGTCACTGCTGGGGTTGGCGGCCAGCTTCGCCGTGCTGCTGCTGTTCGTCCTTCCGGCCATCCTGGCGGGGCAGCCGCCCCTGCTCGTGGCCGTGGTCGGCTCGGCGGCCATCATGTTCGCGGCCCTGTACCTGACCCACGGCGTCACCGTGCACACATCCGTCGCCGTCGTGGGCACGGTGGCCAGCCTGGTCATCACGGGCGTGCTCGGCACGGCGTTCACGTCGTTGGCCAAGCTCACCGGCGTGGGTGGCGAGGACACCTCCCACCTGGCGGACATGGGCATCGGCGTGGACCTGCGGGGCCTGCTGCTCGCCGGCATCGTCATCGGCGCCCTCGGGGTCCTCGACGACGTCACGGTCACCCAGGCGGTGACCGTGGCGGAGATGGCGCAGGCCGGGCCGGTGTCCCGGATGCGGCTGTTCCAGGCGGCGACCCGGGTGGGGCGGGCGCATGTCGGGTCGGCCGTCAACACGATCGTGCTGGCCTACGCCGGCACCGCCCTGCCGCTGCTGCTCATCGTCGCCGCCGGGCCCTACGGTGTCGGTGAGGTGCTGACCAGCGAGTACATCGGGCAGGAGGTGGTGCGCAGCGCGGTGGGAACCATCGGGCTGGTCGCCTCGGTGCCGATCACCACCGCGCTGGCGGTGCTCGTCGCCGACGTGCGGCAGCCGTGACCGCCGGAGGTGGCCGCGGCGGACAGCCGTTCGGCCCCGGTGCGCAGGACGGCGCTGGCCATCGTCGAACACGGCCGATCGTCGCGGGGCAGGCGTGCCCTGCGGCAAGCGATCATGGCCGAGCCGGCCCGGGCCGAGCCCTGGCTGCGCGCGCTCATCGGGCAGCTCGGCGCGGGTAGCTAGGATCACCCGACGATCAGAGAAGGATTGATAACGGTGACGATCGACGGGCCGGTCGACGCCCAGGGGTGGGTCTTCGACCTCATCTCGGCCGAGGCGCCCCGGCGGCGCGCCGCCCTCGCCCGTCACCGCGCGACCCTTGAAGCCTCGCGTGAAGCCCAGGAATGGACCAACCGGGTCTGGGCGGAGGCGGGCACCCTGGCGCCGCACCTGCCGTACCTGGCCGCCGAGATGGACCAGGCACGTGCGGCACAGCGCGACGCTGACGCACTCACCTTCTTCGCGCCGATCGACGCGTGGTCGACCGGCAGCATTCCATCGCGGACCTCGTGGTGGCCGCGGTCGCGCGCGACTACCGAGCCAAGGACTGGATGTACGCGCCGCTGGCCCGCGCGGTCGACCGACCCGATCTGCGCCGAAGGCTGTGCGGGATGCTGGACGCGGGGCATCCCCTGGTACGTCTGCGGGTGCAGTTCGTACTTCACGTTCTGGACCACCCGGAGATCCGGGTGCGACGGCACACCTGGCAACGCTGGCTGGCCACCGACGACGGTCACGGCTGACTCGGTCCCGCAGCGGTGACGAATCGCGGGTTGCCGGACCTCCGCCCCGGCCGTCGAGCCGCGGCCGCTCCGGGCGCGGTAGACTAAGGCGCTAGCTAACCCCGGGAGGCCCGGTCATGTCAGCCGAACCCGCGCACTACAACATGCATGACGCCAAGACCCACCTGTCGCGCATCATCGAGCGGGTGGAGCGCGGCGAGGAGGTCATCATCGACCGGGCGGGCACCCCCGTGGCGAAGGTCGTGCCGTTGGTGCGGCGGGTCAACCGCACCGCGGTCGGCTCCCTTGCGGGGCAGGTGGACCTGTCGGGTGACTGGGATTCGCCCCGGACCAATGCCGAGATCGCCGCTGATTTCGGTATCGACGCATGAGGCTGCTGCTGGACACCCACGTCGCGCTGTGGGCCATCACCGGTGATGCCACTCTCGGTGCAGAGTTCCTTGATCGTCTTCGCCACGACCCGGACATCTTCCTGTCTCCGGTCAGCCTGTGGGAAATCACCATCAAGCAGGCGGCCGGGAAGCTCGCCGGACCCCCCGACCTCGCCGAACGGGTACGAGACATGGGCTTTCGCGAACTGGCTGTGACCCATGCCCACGCGATCGCCGCCGGCCGCCTCCCACTCCATCATCGCGATCCCTTCGACCGGATGTTGGTGGCGCAGGCGGCCACCGAAGGCTTGACGCTGGTCTCCCGCGACCTGTCGATCGCGCTGTATGACGTGGACACCCTCAAGGTGTGACAGGTCCGGCGCGGGCGGCGCCCGCTCGTTGAGGCCCTCGACCCTTCCTACTGCGCCCCGACCGCCTGCGGCGGCGCGGCCTCCGTCGGTGGTGCCGCCGGCTCGTACCGGCCGCCGAGGTGCTCGGCGAGGAACCGTTCGATGCGGCCGCGTACGGCCAGTTCGGTGTCCGGGGCGAAGAATCCGTGGCCCTCGCCGGGCAGCACGACGTACTCGTGCGGCACCCGGTGTCGGCGCAGGGCCGCGACGAGCTGGTCGGACTCGGCCATGGGCACCCGTGGGTCGTTGGCGCCCTGGACGACGAGCAGCGGGCAGCGGATGTCGGCCGCGCGCGACAGCGGGGAGCGTCGCCAGAGCCGGTCGGCGTCGGTGCGCGGATCGCCGATGCGCCGGCGCCACATGCTCGCCAGCGACTCCCACCAGGGCGGCAGGCTGGCCAGCAGGGTGCGCAGGTCGGTGGGGCCGCAGACGTCGACGGCGCAGCGGAACCGGCCGGGGGTGAACGCCGCGCCGCACAGCGCGGCGTAGCCGCCGTAGGAGGCCCCCATGACGGCGACGCGGCCCGGGTCGGCCCAGCCCTGCGCCACCAGCCAGTCGACGGTGTCGAGCAGGTCGTCCTGCATGGCCGCGCCCCACTGGCGGTCGCCGGCGCCGAGAAACCGCTTGCCGTAGCCGCGGGATCCGCGGAAGTTGACGGTCACCCACAGGTAGCCGCGGTTGGCCAGCCACTGCGCCTCCGGGTTCATGCCCCAGGACTCGCGCGCCCACGGCCCGCCGTGGACCGACAGCACGGTGGGCAGCGGCCCGGCCGGCATCCCGTGCGGGGCGGCGAGGTAGCCCGGCAGGGTCAGCCCGTCGCGGGCCGGCACGGCGATCGGGCGCAGCGGGACCAGGGCGTACCCGGCCAGCGCCGCGCGGTCGGGGAACAGCTCGCGGACCTCACCGCGGTCGCGGTCGAGCAGCAGGTAGGTGCCGGGGCCGTCGTCGCGTACGGCCTCGGCGAGCCACCGGCGGTCGTCGGCGTCGGTGCCGGTGACCACGAGTTCGCCGGCGCCGAGCCGGCGGGCCGCGGAGTCCAGCAGGGCGACGGCCGCGGCGATCTCCTGGTCCAGCACGACGTTCTCGCAGCGCTCGCGGTCGTAGGTCAGCAGGCGGATCTGCTTGGTGCGCGGGTGGGCCAGGAACGCGCCGATGTCGTGCCGGTCGTCGGCGTGCACGGTGCGCACGGCGCCGGTCGCCACGTCCAGCAGGGCGAGCCGGCTGGTGTCGGTGCCGACCGAGGTCAGGAGCCAGATCCCGGTGCCGTCGGGGGTGAACGAGATGGGCGCGGTGGTCCAGTCGTCGTCCGGTTCCCAGGCGTACCGGCGGCGCCAGGGCGCCTGCTCGTCGTCGCGGACCAGCAGCTCGCCGCCGCCGTCCGGCAGGGCGCGCAGCGCGCCGCGGACCCGCAGCCGGGTGTCGGCCAGCCAGGTCCCGGTGGTGGCCCCGAAGCCCTCGTTGCGCGCCGCGAGCACCCGCTGCCCGGTGCGCAGGTCCAGGCGGTAGGCGTCCGGCCAGGCCGGGTCGCGGTCGCCCACGGAGACCAGCACCTCGTGCGGCGCCCCGGGCTCCAGGGCGACCACCTCGGTGCGCACGCCGGGGTAGGGGGTCAGGTCGCGGACCCGGCCGGTGCGCACCGAGACGGCGAACAGGTGGTACGCCTCGTCGCCGGCGGTGTCCTGCAGGTACAGCACGTGCGCGCCGTCGTAGGCCCACACCGCGCCCAGCACGCCCCGCCCCGTGTCGGCGGTGAGCGGGCGGTCGTCGGCCCGGTCCACCGACCGCAGCCACACGTTCGGCGCACCGCGGTGCGGGGCGAGGTAGATGAGCTGCGCGCCGTCCGGGGAGAGCTGCGGGGCCACCCGGTCCGGGGGTCCGAACAGGACGGAGCGAGGGATGAGGGGTGTGTCGGTCACCGGTGCGTCCAATCGGGAGAGGCTCTTGAAAATGATTGTCGACTTCAGCTATAAAGGCAAGCGCACACCCCCACCGACGGAGGTACCGATGACCGTGCGTCGTACCGCGCGAGGCAACACCCGCACCCACCGGGCGAGATGCGCCCTGGGTGCCGCGGCCCTGGCCGCGGCCCTGCTGACGGGTGGCTGCGCCGCCGACGCCGCCGGACCGGCCACCGCACCGTCGGCGGCCGGCGCCGGCTATCCGGTCACGGTCAACAACTGCGGTGCCGACTACACCTACCGGGCGGCACCGGGCCGGATCGTGACGACGAGCCTGCCGGCCACCGAGCTGGTGCTCGCCCTCGGGCTCGGTGACAGGCTCGTCGGCACGGTGCCGGCGAACGGCACGGAGCTGCCCGAGTACCGTGACGCGCTGGCCAAGGCGCCGAAGATCGCACAGAGGGCGTGGCCGGCGCCGGGCCGCGAGGCCGTGCTCGGCGCAAACCCGGACATCGTCATCAGCGGCTACCTCGACGACTACGGCAAGGAGGCGCTCGGCGACCGGGCCGACCTGGCCGGCAAGGGGCTGAACAGCTACCTGCTGCAGGGAGCCTGCGGCAAGGCGCCGGCCCGTGCCGAGGACATTTTGTCCGATGTGGACAGCCTGGGGCGCGTCTTCGGCATCCCGGACCGGGCGGCCGCCCTGCGCCAGCGGCTGGTCGACCAGATCGGAGAGCCGGCGCCGGTCGCGGCCGACCCGCCGACGGTGTTCGTGTACGAGGGCCAGGAGGACAAGCCGCTGACCGACGGCAGGGACGCCCTGGTCAACGACCTCATCACCCGGGCCGGCGGGAAGACCGTCTTCCCGGACCAGGCGGGCTTCGGCGAGGTCAGCTGGGAGGAGGTCGTGGCCCGCGACCCCGACGTGATCGTCATCGTGGCGCAGGGCGACTTCCTCAACCCCGAGAAAGCCAAGAAATTCCTCACCTCGTACCCGCCGCTGCGCGGGGTCACGGCCGTCAAGCACCAGCGCTTCGTGGTGGTGGGCGTGACCGACCTGCAGCCCGGTGTCCGGGTGGGCGCCGCCCTGCAGGCCCTGCGCGCCGGGCTCGCGCGGTGACCCTCACCGGCCAGCCGGCGGCGGCCCGCGCCGCCGCCGTCGTCCACCCCCGCGCCGCCGGCGGCGATCCCGGCGCCGCCGACCGCGGTCGGGCCGGCAGCGGGCCCGACGCCGGCCGGTACCGCGGCGGCCCGGCCGCCGGCCGGGCCCGGCCATCGTGGCTGCTGCCGGCGACCGTCGCCGGCCTGCTGGCCGCGCTGGTCCTGTCGGTGGTGCTGGCGGTGGCCCTGGGCCCGGTGACCATCGGATTCGCCCGGGTGTGGGGGATCATCGGCCACGCCGTGGCACCCGCCCTGGTCGGACCGCACGGGGTGGACGCCGAGCCGGTCATCGCGCTGGAGCTGCGCGCGCCGCGGGTGCTGCTCGGCGCGGTGGTCGGCGCCGGCCTGGGGGTGGCCGGCGGGGTCCTGCAGGCGGTGCTGCGCAACCCGCTGGCTGACCCGTACGTCGTCGGCCTGTCCTCCGGGGCCGCGCTGGGCGCGGTGCTGGTGCTGCTCGCCGGGGCGTTCGGCGTGGGCGCCGTGGGGCTCGGGCTGGCCGCCCAGCTGGGCACCGCGGGCGGCGCGTTCGCCGGGGCGCTGCTGGCGTTCGCGCTGGTGTACGCGTTCGGCCGCCGCCGCGGCGAGGTGTCCCCGCTGCGCATGCTGCTCGGCGGCGTCGCGGTCGCGGCGCTGTTGTCGGCGGCCACCAACTGGGTCGTGCTGACCGCCGACAGCCAGGAGGTCCGGTCGGCGCTGTACTGGACGCTGGGCAGCCTGACCGGCAGCGCCTGGCGGGACCTCACCCTGCCCGCGCTGGCCGTGGTCGTGCTCACCGCGTGGTTCACCCTGCAGGGCCGGACCCTCAACGCGCTGTCGCTGGGCGACGAGCACGCCGCCACCCTGGGCATCGCGGTGCACCGCGCCCGCACCGTGCTCACCGTGGTGGCGGCCCTGCTGGTGGCGGTCACCGTCGCGGTGGCCGGCAGCATCCTGTTCTTCTCGCTCGTGGTGCCGCACCTGGTCCGGCTCGTGCTGGGCGCGGACTACCGGGTGCTGCTGCCGGTCAGCGCGCTGCTCGGGGCGGTGCTGCTGGTCTGGTTCGACGTGGCCGCCCGGCTGCTGATCGCCCCGGCGGAGTTGCCGATCGGCGTGGTCACCAGCCTGTTGGGCGCACCCGCCTTCCTGCTGCTGATGCTGCGCCAGGCCAACCGGAGCGCCGGATGACGGCCGGGCCGCGGCAGGCCCCCGTGGGGCTGCGGATGGAAGGGGTCGGCTGGTCCGTGGGCGGCCGGCGCATCCTCGACGAGGTCTGCCTCCAGGTGCGCCCCGGCGAGTTCCTCGGCCTGCTGGGGCCGAACGGCTCGGGCAAGTCGACCCTGCTGCGCTGCGCCTACCGCTACCTGCGCCCGGAAACCGGCCGCGTGCAGCTGCGCGACGACGCCGACGACGACTGGCGCGACGTGTGGGCGGCCCGCCCGCGCTGGGTCGCCCAGCGCCTCGCGGTGGTCACCCAGGACCTGCCGGTGGAGTTCGACTACACGGTCACCGAGCTGGTGGAGATGGGCCGCACGCCGCACGTCGGCTCCGCCGCCCGGCTGCGCGCGGGCGACACCGCGGCGGTGGCCCACGCGATCGCCGCGGCCGGGGTGACCGAGCTGCGGCACCGCATGGTGAGCACCCTGTCCGGCGGGGAGCGCCAACGCGTGCTGCTCGCCCGGGCGCTGGCGCAGCAGCCGCGGCTGCTGGTGCTCGACGAGCCCACCAACCACCTGGACGTGCGGCACCAGTTCGCGCTGCTCGACCTCGTTGCCGCGCTGGGCGTGACCGTGGTGGCCGCGCTGCACGACCTCAACCTGGCCGCGGCGTACTGCGACCGGCTGGCCGTGCTCGACGGCGGCCGGCTGGTCGCGCTGGGCACGCCCGCCGAGGTGCTCACCCCGGCGTTGATCGCCCAGGTGTACGGGGTGGCCGCCCGGGTGTCGACCGACGAGCGGGGGAGACCGGCGGTGCTGCTGCGGCCCGCTGGGCCGACGGCTCCGGCCGGACCGGCCGCGCACGCCGGAGCCCCCGAGGGTCCCCCGGCCGCGCCGGCGGGAGCCGACCCCGTGACCCGCCCGGCGGACGCGGGCGGGGACGCCGACCTGCCGGCCGCCGCCGAGGCGGTGGGTGCCCCGTGATGCTGCAACGCCGCCTGATCGGGCTGGTGCGCCTGGCCCCGCTGCCGGCCGGCTGCGCCGTGCTGGCCGCCCTGGCGGCCATCGGGGCCGGCGTCGGCCAGGCGGTTGCGGTCGCCGAGGTGCTGCACCGCCTGCTCGCCGGCGGCGACGCCGCCGCGGTGGTCCGGCCGATCGCCGTGGCCCTGGGCGCCGGGGTGCTGCGCGCCGCGCTGCTGTGGGGCCGGGACCTGGCCTGTGCCTGGACCGCCGCCCGGGTCAAGGGCGTCGTCCGCGACGACCTGTACGGCCGGCTGGTGGCACTCGGGCCCGGCTGGGCGGCCACCCGGAGGGCCGGTGACCTGCAGGCCACGCTCGCCGACGGGGTGGAGGCGCTGCAGGCGTACGTGGGCTACTACCTGCCCCAGGCGGCCGTCGCGCTGATCGCGCCGGCCGCCCTGGTGGGGTACCTGTGCTGGCTGGACCCGGTGGTGGGGCTCACCGTGGCCGCCGCGGCGGTGGTGGTGCCGGTCGCCCGCCCGCTGTGGCGGCGGCTGCTGGGCGAGCGGGGCAAGGCGTTCTGGGACGCCTACGCCGCCTTCGCCGCCCGGGTGCTGGAGGCGCTGCAGGGCATGTCCACCCTGAAGCTGCACAACGCCGCCGACCGCTACGAGGTCGCGGTGCGCGCCGACGCCGAGGCCGTGCGCCGGGCAGCGGTGGGCAACCTGCGCGCCTCGATGGGGGTGTACTCCCTGGTCACCATGGCGTTCGGGGTCGGCACCGCGCTGGCGGTGGCGGTCGCGGCGCTGCGCTACGCCGCCGGCGCGCTGGACCTGGCCGCGCTGCTGATCGTGCTGGTGCTCTCCGCCGAGTGCTTCCGCCCGCTGCTGGACCTGCAGAACTACTGGCACGAGGGGTTCTACGGCATCGCCGCCTCGTCCGGGCTGTTCGCCGTCGCCGACGCCCGCCCGCCGGTGCGCGACGGAGCCCTGGCGCTGCGCCCGCGGGGCGCCCCGGACATCGAGTTCGACGCGGTGACCTACACCTACCCGGGCGGCGGCGCGCCCGCGGTGGCGGAGGTGTCCTTCTCGGTCGCCGCCGGCAGCACGGTGGGGCTGGTCGGCCGCTCCGGCTCCGGCAAGACCACGCTGACCATGCTGCTGCAACGCTTCGCCGACCCGGACTGCGGCGCGGTCCGCGTCGCCGGGCACGACCTGCGCGACCTCACCCTGGACTCGGCCCGCGCCCTGGTGGCGGTGGTCTCCCAGGACGTCTACCTGTTCCACGGCACGGTCGCCGACAACCTGCGCCTGGCCCGGCCGGACGCCACCGAGGCCGACCTGGTCGCCGCGGCCACGGCCGCCAACGCCCACGGGTTCATCACCGCGCTCCCGCAGGGCTACCGGACGCCGGTCGGCGAGCGCGGCACCCGGCTGTCCGGCGGGCAGCGGCAGCGGGTGGCGATCGCCCGGGCGCTGCTGGCCGACGCCCCGATCCTGATCCTCGACGAGGCCACCTCCAGCGTGGACGGCCCCAGCGAACGGCTCATCCAGCAGGCACTGGACCGGCTGCGGGCCGGACGCACCACGCTGGTGGTCGCGCACCGGCTGTCCACCGTGGCCGGCGCCGACCACATCGTCGTGCTCGACGCCGGTCGGGTGGCCGAGCAGGGCTCCCCGGTGGAGCTGCTCGGCCGACCCGGGGCCTTCGCCGACCTGGTCGCGGCCCAGCGGGGTGGCGCATGACCGGCACCGCTCCCACCGCGCCGGTCGGGCACGCGGCGGCCGGGCCCACGCCGACGCCCGCCCCGGCCGGACCCGCCCCCGCCGGGGCCGGTGCCGGTCGGCCCGGCCTGGCCGGCATGGCGGCCGTGCTCCGCAGCCACCGTCGGCCCTTCGTCGTCTCCTGCCTGTGCGGGGTGGCCAACCAGGGACTGCAGCTGGCGGCGACCGCGCTGGCCGCGTACCTCGTCGCCGCCGCGGTCGCCGGCCGCCCGGCCGGGCTGCTGTGGTGGCTGACCGCCGCGGTGCTGCTGCTGGTGGCGCTGCGCGGCGTCGCCGCCTGGTGGGAGGCGTACGTCTCGCACACCCTCGCGTTCGCCGTGCTGGCCCAGGTCCGCGGCTGGATCTACCGGGCGTTCGTGCGGATCGCCCCGGGCCGGCTGCTCGGCCGCCGCTCCGGTGACCTGGTCGCCCGGGCGATGGCCGACAGCGAGGGCATGGAGATGTTCTACGCCCACACCCTGATCTACCTGGTCGTGGCGGTGGTGCTGACCCCGGTGCCGGTGGTCGCGCTCGGGCTGCTGCACCCGGCGCTGGCCGTCGCGGTGGTCGGGCCACTGGCGCTGCTGTGCACCGCCCCCTTCGCGCTGCGCCGCGCCAACGCCCGCCACGGAGCCCGGGTGCGCGACCGGGTCGCGCAGGTGCAGTGCGAGGTCACCGACGTGGTGGGCGGGCTGCGCGAGATCGTCGTGCTGGACCGGGCCGGTCGGCACCGCGAGCGGGTCCGGCAGGCCACCGCCCGACTGGCCCGCGCCCACCTCGTGCAGGGCGCACGCGCCGGCGCCGAGGTCGCGCTGAGCAACGTGGCCGTCGGCGTGGCGCTGCTGGCCGTGCTCGCCACCGCCGCGGTGCTGGTCACCGACGGCGCGCTGGACCCGCTGTGGCTGCCCGTGGCCGCCGCGCTCGCCGCCGGCGCCACCTCCCCGGTGGTCACCCTGTTCAACGCGACCAAGATCTGGGGCCTCACCACCGCGGCCGCCGACCGGGTCTTCGAGCTGGTCGCCGAGCCGGAGGCCACCCCGGACACGGGCCCCGCGGCACCGGACACGGTGGACGGCCGGTTCCGGGTGGAGGAGGTGTGGTTCCGCTACGGCGACGACGAGCCCTGGGCGCTGCGCGAGGTGTCGCTGACCCTGGCCCCGGGCGAGCTGGTCGCCGTGGTCGGGCACTCCGGTGCCGGCAAGTCCACGCTGGCCCACCTGCTGCTGCGGTTCTTCGACCCCACCCGCGGCCGGATCACCCTCGGGGGGCACGACCTGCGGGAGCTGACCCAGCAGCGGCTGCGCGACCTGGTCGCCAGCGTCCCGCAGGACGCGTTCCTGTTCCACGACACGGTACGGGCCAACGTGGCTCTCGGCCGCCCCGACGCCAGCGACGCCCAGCTCGCCGCCGCCCTGGCCGACGCGCAGGCCACCGAGGTTGTCGCGGCCCTGCCCGACGGAGCCGGCACGGTGGTCGGCGACCGGGGCGTCCGGCTCTCCGGCGGCGAGCGCCAGCGCCTGGCCGTCGCCCGCGCCCTGCTGCGCGACGCCCCGGTACTGGTGCTCGACGAACCGGTGGCGCAGCTCGACGCGGTCAGCGAGCAGCGGCTGCGGCAGGCGCTCGACGCGGCCCGCACCGGCCGCACGGTGGTCGTGGTCGCCCACCGGCTGTCCACCATCCTGGCCGCCGACCGGGTCCTGGTGCTCGACCAGGGCCGGCTGGTCGGGGACGGCACGCACGCCGAGCTGCTGGCCCGCTGCCCGGAGTACGCCCGGCTGGTGGACGCCCAGTGGTCCCTGGACCCGCTGCCCGCGCCGCTGACGGCCGGGCCGCACCCGCCGCCGGCACCAACGGCCGGGCCGCACCCGCCGCCCGACACCGCACGGCCGGGGTCGCCCACCGGTGCCGGCGAACCGACTCCCGGCCGGCTGCCGCCGGTCGGGCCGAGCAACCAGACGTGAGGAGGTGAACAACATGCAGAAGGTCGAGCAGCCGAAGAAGGCCGGCTTCGCCAAGCTGCAGCCCCGTACCGCCGGTATGGCGCTGCACTCGTCCAACCACGTGGGGGTGGTCAACGCGGGCTTCGCCTGGCGCTGACCCGTCCCGCCCGGTGCGGTGACGTGCCGGACGTGGGCCCGGCTGGCGGACATCGCGCGTCCGCCAGCCGGGCGACCCCACGATACCCCCGCAAGATCGTCCGCGAGGAGCACCGTGAACCCTTCCCCACCGCAACCCGGTGACGCCTGCGCGCCGACCCTCTCCTGCGGCACCGACGGCCCGCACGGGGAGAGTGAAGGAGGGCCATGCAGCGCCGACGGCGCGTTGAGCGACGACGCCCGAGCCTGGCGGCTCGCCCCCGGCGCCCTGGCCGTGCCCGAGGGCGACGGCGAGCTGCTGCTCACCACCCCGGCCGACGAGGTGGCCCGGGTCCGGCTGCCCGCCGCGGACGCGGCCCGGCTGCTCACCGTGCTCACCGGCGGGCTGCCGCCCGCCGCGGCCCTGGCCCAGGCCGACGACCCGCAGCTCCTCGACGACGTGCTGCGGTCCTGCCGGGCCGAGGGCATCGCCGGGCCGGCGGACCCGCGCGCGCCCGGACCGGCCACGGGCGGCGGCGACCCGACGCCGGCCGCGCGGGTGACCGTCACCGGCGACAACCCGCTGGCCCGCACCGTGGCCACGGTGCTGTCCTACGCCGGGTTCGCGGTCGCCGCGGTGCCCGACGACCCGGCGCCGACCGCCGACGGTGCCGGCCCGGGCGACGGCACCGGCCCGGGCGACGGCACCGGCCCGGCCGCCGGCGGGGCGGCCGGACCCGCGGCGCTGCCCGCCGGGGTGCTGGTCAGCTGCGCCGGCTGGCTGCCCGACCGGCGCTGGCAGCACCTGGACGCGGCCTGCCGGGCCGCCGGCACGCCGTGGCACCGCTGCCACCTGGAGGGCACCCGGCTGGTCATCGGTCCGTACAGCCTCCCACCGCACGGGCCCTGGTACGCCGACACCCGCGTCCGCCGGCTGGCCGCCAGCGCCTGGCCCGACGAGCTGGAGACCGTGTGGCGGCACCTGGACGACGCCGTCGACGTGCCCGCCGCACCCTGGCCCGACGCCGGCCTGCTGGCCGTGGCCGCCGGGCTGATCGTGGCCGACCTGTGCGCCCACCGCGCCGGCCGCCGCCCGCCCGGCGCCGACCACCAGGTCGTCATCGACCCGCGGCGGTCCGGCTGGCGGGCGCACCCGGTCCTGCCGGTGCCGCCGGGACTGATGCGGGAGCCCGCCCGATGAGCGCGCCGGTCGACTACGAACGGCTCGTCGACCCGCGCACCGGCCTGCTCACCTCGGTGGACCGGCTGCCGCACGACCCGGTGTGGCCGGGGTCGCTGGTGATGACCGTGGGCCAGGTGGCGCACATCGGACGGCAGCTGCCGTGGCCGGCCGACCGCGCCTCGACCGGCACGGCCTTCGACGACGAGACCGCCGCCCGCCGCGCGGCGATCGGCGAGGCGGTGGAGCGCTACTGCGGCAACTTCATCCCCGCCGGGCTGCGCCGCGCCAGCTACGCCGAGCTGGCCGCGGCCGGCGAGCCCGCCGTCGACCCCGCCACCCTCTGCCTGTACTCGCCGCGCCAGTACGCGCACCCCGGCAGCCCGTTCGTGCCCTTCACCGCGGACCTGCCGGTGCTGTGGGCGCGCGGGTACCGGCTGCGAGACCGGGCACCGGTGTGGGTGCCGGCGTCGCTGGTGTGGGTCAACTACTTCGTCGGGCCGCGGGCCGCGGAGCCGCGCACCAACTTCGTGCTCTACGCCGGCATCGCCGCCGGTGCCGGGCGCGCCGACGCGGAGCGGTCCGCCCTGGAGGAGATCATCGAACGCGACGCCACCGAGATCTGGTGGCGGGCCGGCGGCCCGGGGATCGGGCTGGACCCGACCGCCAGCCCCCGGGCGGCCGCGGCGTTCGGCACCGCCCGCCCGAGCCCGCTGCGCTACTCGTGCGTGCTGGTCCCCAGCGTCTTCGGGGTCCCGGTGGTCGGGGTGCTGGCCGTCGATCCGGACCACGACGTCGTGGGGCTCGGGCTGGCCGCCCGGCCCGACCCCGTCGACGCGCTGCGCAAGGCCCTGGCCGAGGCCGTCTCCCTGCGCAGCTACGCGCTGGGCCTGGCCGACCCCGAAGGCACGATCTGGCAGGCCATCGCCGCCGGGATGGTCGACGGCACCCCGTTCAAGCCGTGGCGCGCCGACCGCGCGTACCTGGACTCCTACCGGCCGGACTTCCGCGACGTGCTGGACCTCGGCTGCCAGTCCCAGGTCTACCTGGACCCGCGCACCCGCCCGTGGCTGACCCACCTCGCCGCACCGCCGGGCACCGTGTCGCTGGGCGACGTGCCGGCGGTGGCCGGCGACCCGCGGCAGGCGTACCTGGACCGGCTGGCCGCCGAGGGCATCGAGGCGTACGGCGTCGACCTGACCACTCCCGACGTGGCCGCGGCCGGGCTGTCGGTGGTCCGCGTGGTCGCCCCCGGCACCTACTCCAACGCCCCGGCCGGGCTGGGCTTCCTGGGCGGGCGGCGGCAGTACACCGAGCCGGCCCGGCTGGGCTGGACCGACCGCGAGCTGACCGAGGACGACCTGCGCGTCCACCCGATCCCGCACACCTGACCGGAGGCCGCCTTGACCAGCACCGGCACCCCCGCCGCCCCGGCCGCGCGGCTGTGCGACGACCGGCTGGGCCCGGCCGCGCCGCCGCGGTCCGGCCGGCTGCCGGACACCCTGCCGGCGGCGCTGCGCTTCGTCACCGTGGAGTCCGCACCGACCGACCGGTTCGGCGCCCCGCTGGTGGGCACGACCACGGCCGGCTGCACCTGGTGGGACGGCGAGGCCGCGCGGCGGGCGGCGGTGGGCGAGGCGGCCGAGTGGTACTGCGGCAGCCTGGTGCCGGACCGGCTGCGCCACGCGACGTACGACGAGCTGGTCGCCGCCGGGTGCGCCGCCGTGGACCCGGCCGGGCTGGCCCTCTACGCCACGGAGCAGTACGCCGCGCCCGGGTTCCCGTTCTCCCCGTTCACGCCGGACCTGCCGGTGGGCTGGGTCCCCGGCACCGACCTGGACGGGGGCGGCCCGATCTGGATCCCGGCCAGCCTGGTGTATCTGGGGTACGGCTCCGGCCCCACGTTCGGCGTGCCGCGGGTCAACCTGCCGGTCAACGCCGGCATCGCCGCCGGCCCCCGGCTGGCCGACGCGCAGCGCTCGGCGCTGCGCGAGGTGGTGGAGCGCGACGCGCTCGCCGTGGCCTGGCACGCCGGCGCCGACCTGCCCCCGGTGGACCTGCCCGAGCGGTGGCGGGCTCTGCTGGCCGGTCCGCGCGGCGCCCTGGCCGCCCGAGCCCACCTGGTGCCCAACCGGTTCGGCGCGATGGTGCTGCTGGCGGTGCTGCACGACAGGTCGGCAGGCGTGCTCGGGGTCGGCGCCGCGATGCGACCCGACGCGGTCGACGCGGCGCTCAAGGCGTTCGCCGAGGCCGCGATGTCGCTCGCGGTCGCCGACGACCTGGCCCGGCCGGACTCGGCCGTGCTGCCGAGGCTGCTCGCCCCGCGCGGGGCGCTGCGGCCGTGGCGGGGCGACCGGGCCTACCGCGACGCCTACCGCGCCGACCTGCGCGACGTCGTGGACATCTCCTGCCACGTGCAGTACTATCTCGACCCGCGCAGCCAACGGGCGCTGCACGCCCGGCTGGACGCGTCCGGGGCGGCACCGGTGGCCCTGGACGCCCTGCCGGCCACCGCCGACGCCGACGTGCTGGTGCGCGACGCCGGGCTGCGCGCGGTGGCGGTGGAGCTGACCACGCCGGACGTGGCCGCCGCCGGGCTGCGCGTCACCCGGGTGGTGGTGCCGGGCACCCGCAGCACCGCACCGGCGGCCCTGCCGTTCCTCGGCGGACTGTCCACACCCGACGGCTCCCCGGTCACCGCGCCGGTGCTCGACCCGGTGCCGCACGCATGACCGGCGCCGCACTTCGAAAGGCACCCGGCGGGCAGCGCACCGTCGGGCCGCAGGAGACCCTGCGGCGGGTCGCGCCACTGCACGCCCGGCTGGGCATCACCCGGGTCGCCGACATCACCGGCCTGGACACCGTCGGCATCCCCGTCGCCACCGCCGTCCGGCCCAACGCCCGCTCCCTGGCGGTCAGCCAGGGCAAGGGCCCGGACCGCGCCGCCGCCCGCGCCTCGGCCGTCATGGAGGCCCTGGAGACCTGGCACGCCGAGCACGTCGACCGGCCGGTCCGGCTGGCCCGGTTCGCCGACTGGCCGGACGGCGCGGCGGTCGACCCGGCCCGGCTGCCCGCCGCGCCCGGCTCGCCGTACCGGCCGGACCTGCCGCTGCCCTGGATCGCCGGCACCGACCTGCGCGGCGGGGCCCCGGTCTGGGTGCCGTTCGACGTCGTGCACACCGACTGGACGCTGCCGCCGGGCTGGGCCGACGGCTGCTTCCCGGCCGATAGCAACGGCCTGGCCAGCGGCAACCATCCCGTGGAGGCGACCACCCACGGGCTGTGCGAGCTGGTCGAGCGCGACGCCGCGGCGCTGTGGGCGCAGCGGGACCCCGCCGCCGCGGCGGCCTGCCGGATCGACCCGGGCACCGTGCCCGACCCCGTGGTGCAGGAGCTGCTCGCGCGGTTCCACGAGGCCGGGGTGGCGGTGGGGCTGTGGGACCTCACCTGCGACACCCGCGTCCCGGTGGTGCTGTGCCACGCCGTGGAGAGGGTGCCCAGCCCGTTCCGGCCGCTGCCGGCGGCCGGCGGCCTGGGCTGCCACCCCGACCCCCGCACCGCCGTGGTCCGGGCGCTCACCGAGGCCGCGCAGAGCCGACTCATCTCCATCGCCGGGGCGCGCGACGACCTGGTGCACGGCGAGTACCGCCGCGCCCTGGACGCCGACGCCTCCGCGGCCGTGCGGCAGGCGGTGTGCGACCCGCCCGCCCCGCCGCGGCCGTGGCGCGGCACGGCGGCCGTCGCCGCGGGGTTCGCCACCGACCGCCTCGACACCGACCACCAGCTCCTGCTGGACCGGCTGGCCGGGGCCGGCTGCGGGCGGGCGGCCGCGGTGGACCTGACCCACCCCGACATCGGCGTGCCGGTCGTGCGGGTGGTGGTCGAGGGGCTGGAAGGGGCCGGCGCCATCTACGGCGGGGGCAGCCGCCCCGGGCCCCGGGCGCTGGCGAGCGGGAAGGGTGCCGGCGCATGAGTCCGGTGGTGGTGTTCCGCGGCCCGACGATCAGCGCGGCGCAGGTGCGGTCCGCGCTGCCCGACGTCGACCTGCGCTGCGCGCCCCCGGCCGCGCAGGGCGACGTGTACCGCGCCGTGTGCGACGGCGCCCGGGTCATCGCCCTGGTCGACGGCACGTTCGAGCGGGGGCCCGCGGTGTGGCACAAGGAGATCCTGCACGCCCTGCACGAGGGCGTCGCGGTCTTCGGCGCGGCCAGCATGGGCGCGCTGCGCGCGGTCGAGTGCGCCCCGTTCGGCATGCGGCCGGTCGGGCAGATCGCCGCCTGGTACGCCGACGGCACCCTCACCGACGACGACGAGGTCACCGTCGCCCACCTCGACGCCGAGCACGACTGGCGGTGCACCAGCGAGGCGATGGTGAACATCCGGGCCACCCTGGCCTCCGTACCGGAGGGCATGATCGGCGCGGCGACCCGCGCGGCGCTGCTGGCCCGGGCCAAGCGGACGTTCTACCCCGAGCGGTCCTGGCCCCGGCTGCTGGCCGACGCCCGCGCCGAGGCGCCGCCGCAGGAGCTGGCCGCCCTGGCGCGGTGGCTGCCGGAGCACCGCGTGGACCTGAAGCACCGCGACGCCCGGCAGCTGCTGGCCGCGGTCGCCGCCGCGGTGGCGACCGGCGAGCCCACCGGCCCGCCGACCGGCTGGCGCCCCGAGCCGTCCCGGATCTGGCTGCGGGCCCGGACCGCGATGGAAGCCGGGCGGCCGGAGCGGGACCTGGACGCGCTGATCGACGCGCTGCGCCTGGACGACGCCTGGTACGAGCTGCACCAGGCCGCGTTCCTGCGGCACCTGGCGCTCGCCGACGCCCGCCGCCACGGGGTCGACCCCGACCCCGAGTCCGCCGTCGCCGACCTGCGCGCCGCGCTCGGGCTGGCCACCGACGAGCAGCTGGCCGCCTGGTGCGACGCGAACGACCTGGACGCCGCCGGGCTGCACCGGCTGGCCACCGACCAGGCGCGGCTGGCGTGGGCGCACCGCCGCCACGGCGACGAGGTCCGCGCCGCCGTGGCCGACCAGCTGCGGATCCGCGGGTGGTACGCCACGGCGGCGCCGCCCGACGGCCCGCACCCCGGTGACCCGGTGGACGACGCCGCCGCGTGGCGGTGGTACGCGGGCACCCGCGACCCGGCCGGGCGCGGCTGGCCCGACCCGCGGGAGGGCCCGGAGCAGCGCGCGGCCCTGGCCGCACATCTGGGCTTCGACACCCCGCAGGACCTCACCCGCGCGGTGCGGCGCGCCTACCGGGCGGCTCACCCGGCCCCGGAGCCGGCCGGGTGAGCCCGGGCGCCGGAGCGGACCGGGTGCGCCCGAGCGCCGCGGCCGACCGCGCGCGTCCCGACGCCGGGGCCGACCCCGCGCCGCCGGCCGGTCCGGTCGCGGCGCCGGTGCGCGGCCTGCTGCGGGTCGCCGCGCCCGTGGTCGCCGGAAGCCTGGTCACGGTCGTGCTCAGCGGCAACGACACCTTCCTCGTGGGCCGGTTCGGCGCCGACGCCGTCGCGGCCGCCGGCATCGCGGTCAGCGTGCACATGGTCTGCGCCGTCCTGGTCGCCGGGCTGGGCATCGCCGCGCAGCTGCACACCGCCCGGCACACCGGTGCAGGCGACGCGGCGGCCGCCGCCCGGGTCGGTGCGGTCACCGCCGCGCTGACCACCGCGGCCGGGGCGGTGCTGGCCGGCGCCCTGCTGGTCCTCGCCGGTCCCCTCGTCGCGCTGCTCACCGACCGGGCGGTGCTGCGCGCCGACGCCGCGGCCTACCTGCGGGTGCTGGCGCTGGGGCTGCCGCTGGTCGGGCTCGGCGCGGCGCTGCGCGGGTTCGCCGCCGGAATCGCCCGCACCGGCGTGGTGCTGGCCGCCAGCGCCACCGCCGCGGCCGTCGACGTCACCCTGGCGTTCGGCCTGATCTCCGCCGGCGCCGGGCCCCGGGCGGTGGCGGAGATCAGGCCGAACGCCAG
>DATMJT010000583.1:0-7191 GCA_035553735.1 Pilimelia sp. | reverse complement strand
GGGCGTGGTCCTCTGTGATCTTCCTGGCTTCGACACCTGGATGATCACCGAAAGACCGCGCCCGTCCCTATACCAGCATGATCCGGAGCGTCCGACCCCAACCGCCCACAACGCTCATACCGCTACCTTGCCGGAGCCCTGAGGCTCGCTCGAAGGCGTGGTTCCGCGCATCGCCAGCCAATAGCGCGGGCAACGCGACATTCTCCACAGGGGTCAGTTCGGACAGCAGCTCCCCGAACTGATACACAACCCCGATCGACCGAAGCCGCACCGCGGCCCGCGCCGATGCCCTCATCGAGCTGATGCACTGCTTACCGATGTGGACCGTGCCCTCATCGGGGATGACGATGCCCGCCAGGCACAACAGCAGCGTCGTCTTGCCGCTGCCCGAGGGCCCCGTCACGGCCAGGGACTCGCCCGACGCTACGATGATATCGACCTTGTCGAGCACGGCCCGGCCCCCCAGCACGTGCCGGACTGCCTCCATCCGCACGACGGGGTTGTCGGTGGCCCGGCGCATCCCCTGCCCTCCATCCTCCGAAGCGGGACTGCGGGCCACCCCTTCGTGGCCCGCAATCACGTCGCTCATAGTGCGTCCCGCCGCATCGCACAGGGCTAGCGTGAGCTGCGAAGGTCAGCATCCTTGCCTTGCTCTGCGGTGGGGCGCACTTGCTAGCGTGCTCTCTTCGCGTCAGTACGACACGCAGGGCCCGTGCGGATCGGGACGCCAGGCCAGATTGATGAAGATGATGTGGGCACGAATCAGTCGCGTGCTGCCAGAGGTGGCCCCATTGCACGTCCGCGCACCCTGGTTGTTCGTCACCGTGTCGTGGTTGCTCTGACCGGTCTCCCAAAAGTTGGCGTAGACACCATTGCCGTCCGCGTTCGTGTCGCATGCCCGGATGAACTGGCGATTGAGGATGTCTTCAGAGTAGCCGCCGCCCGGGTAGTTCGATACCAGCGCCGCCGCCGGCGAGGCCAGGCCGAGTGCGCCGGCTGCCATGGCAGCCGCCAGCGCTACCATCCCTCCACGTTTCCTCATTGCGATCTCCACTTCCGCAGGAGGGACGAGTGGCTGCGGCGGTCCAGCGCCGCAGCCACGTCACATCTCGTGACGAGAGGGGTTCTACCAAAGACCGCAGGCCTCGCGCGGGCCCGCGAGCTCATGGCCTCCCGCAAGCGGCAGGATCAGCGGCAGAAACATCCGGATCCGCCCAGCTGAGGAACAATCAGACGCAGCTCTGTGAGAGATGTCACTGCATAGGATGGACAGATGTGATAGAAGCGTCCCGGATTGCCGCATGGGTTGATGGTCAATCGCCAGCCAGCACGCCGGGTCAATCGTCAAGCTGCCCGACGAAGTGCGTGTGGCGCTCAGCGCGGACCTGTCACCCGCCGCGCCGCCCGGTGCCGGCTCCTCCCTCCAGCGAAGCGCCTCGCGGCGGATGTCAGGTGTACGGCCGGGACTCCGGCGGCTGCGCCGATCCGTCCCGGCTGCCGAGGTCCCGCACCAGGTCCGCGGTGCCGAAGGCCTCCCGGCGAGCCCGCATGTCGGCGTAGGCCGCCACGATCAGCGGCGTCAGCACCACACCGGACAGTGTGTAGTACGCCGTGTCGAGCACGGATGTCAGCACGGTCTGGGCCACCACGGCATCCCGGGACAGGGCCGACGGCTCCGGAACCAGCCCGCCGTGCACCGCGACCGAAGCCCCGAAATCAAGGCCGGCGAGGACGGCTGCGCCCGCGAGGCCCAGCCCGAAGATGGTGGCGATCCGCCCGACCGCAACGCCGAGGTCGGCGTGGAACAGGCTGAAGCACCGCCCGACGGCATCGCCACGCTCGGCCAGCACCACGACCGGCAGGATCACGAACACCGCTGCCACGTAGAGGACCGGCAGGAAGCAGGCGAGGAGGGCGCCCAGGGAGATCAGCCCCACCACGACGTACCAGCCGAGCAGGGCCGGCACCCGCGGCAGAACGTCCCGTAGCGTCTGCCGGGCCCCGGCGTGGCCACCGGTCGCCACGGCCACCACCAGCCGCGCGGTGGCAAGCGTGCCGAACCCCTGCGCGACGGCGACCATCACGACGGTGACGGCGAGAACTCCGAACGCCGCCCCCAGCCCGGCGAAGGACGGGGCGCCGCCGGCTTCCGCACTCCGCATCGCGTCGGCCTGGCTGAGGTTGGCGACCGTCTGCGCGGGCGCGAGCAGGAACAGCAGGGGGATATTGATGATCAGTTGAAGCCGGGTGATCGGCCGCCATCCGGATCTCACGATCGCGAAGCCGCGCCGCCACCAACCGGCGAAGTCGCTGCTCACCAGCGGGTCGGTGGGGTCGAAGCGCGGTGCGGCAGGTGGGACACCGTAGCCGGGCGGCACGCCGTACCACGATCCGGGCGGCGCCGGCCAGCCGGGCGGGGCGGGCGAACCCGCAGGAGGCGGCGGCTGCCGGGGCCACGGCTCTGGTGGTTGCGCCATGTCCTCCCCCGTGGCGGATGATCGAGTTCATGGAGCCTAGCCCAAGCCGGGCCGCCCCAGACGCACGTCGCCCACCGCCGTCGGACACCTGACAGCCGGGCGGCACCCGCGCTCGCGGGCCGGCGGCGAGGTCACCCGGCCGCGGTGCAGCCGCCGGGTGGAGCATCGCCTGCGCGGGTCAACGCCGCCACGGTAGCCAGGAGCGCCGAGCCGCGGGGCCGGCGCCGGTGGCCAACGGCAGCGACGCGACGAGGAAGACGGTGCCGCCGATGATGTTGCCCGCCTGCGGCACCCGCCACGCGGGATGGCACAGGTCCAGGTCGAAGCCGGCGGTACGCACCCGGGCCGCCACGAACCGCTGCCCGGTCGCCGCCACGGTCCGCTCCTGCGCGTCCAGCACCGTCCCGTGCAGCCGGGCGTACGCCTCGGCCTGATCCGCCGGACCGAAGACCCCATAGGAGATCAGGGACTCGGCCGCCATCCGCGGGGGCCACGGCAGCCCGCGCTCGCGGACGTGCGCGGGCGGCTCTCCGGCGTCGCCGGCAGCGCTGCCGCCACCGCGGTCGCCGTCCCCGCCGTCCCCGCCGTCGTCGCCACCGGCGTGCAGGAGGCTGGCGTCACTGCGGGCGAACGCCTCGGCGTCGGCGTGCACCGTCACATCGACGCCCAGCGCCACCACGCTGGCCGACCCGCCCACCGGACCCGCGGCACCCGGCAGCAGGCGCCGCTGCTCCAGCTCGACGGCGACCATGGTGACCTGCTGGCCCTCCTCGTCCAGCACGTCGGCCAGGGCCACCTCGTCGTTCGCGGCGCGGACGTTGGCCAGCCGCGCCCCGGGAGCACCGGCGAACGACGGCAGCAGGTCCACCACTTCGCGGCCCCGCACGGCGATGACCAGGCTGGCGCCGCTGGGGTCACGCCAACGCAGCACGGTGACGCCGTGGGCCGCCCCGAGCGGCTGTGCGTGCCCGAGCGCCTGGTCCACCAGCCGCGCGAGGCCAGCATGGTCGGCCACGGCCAGGCCCACGCACTCGAGGTTGGATGCCACCCGGCGACCATAGCGAAGATCAGCTCACCGGAGCGCCGGGTTTTCCGGACCGGCCGGTGGGCCCCGGGACCCGGCGCCGGAACGCCACACCGTCGACCGGTCACAGCGATTCCACAGCTCGCACTCACGGGGCGCCGAGGCTGGCCCGTCACAGTGGTGCCGTGCGAGGCCCACGTGACGGAAGCAGCGTAGGCGGCCCCTCGCGGCCCGGATCGGGCCCGGCCGGCGGCGCCCGGTCCCGCACGCGCGTCGGTGTGCTGGTGGTGGGCGACCGGTCCAAGGCGCTGGGCATCGCGCGGCACCTGCCGCCGGGCTGGGCGGCCCGGCGCAGCGCGACCCTGCCCCGGCGGACGGACGCCGAGCTGCTGGTGCTCTGCGACGCGACCGGCCCGGCCGTCGCCGCGGCGCGCCGCCGGCACGGCACCTCGGCGTTGCTCGCCGTGGTGGCGGTGGACGCCCCCGGCGAGGTCATCGGCGAGGTTCTGGAGGCCGGCGCGGACGCCTGCGTGCGGGACGGCTCCACCGCGAGCGTGGTCGGCCACCTGCGCCACCTGCTGGCCGCCGGAAGGACGGCCGCGCCGACGGCCGCACCGTAGCCGTCCGGCGCAGCACGTCAGACCTTCACTGCCGCCGACGGATGCGCGCCCGGTTCGGGTCCGCACAACAGGGCGGCCAGCCGGGCGGCCTGCAGCTCCCAGCGCCACTCCCGCTGCACCCAGTCGCGGCCCGCGGCGCCGAGCGCCCGAGCCCGCTGCCGGTCCGCCAGCAGCCCGCCCACCCGGTCGGCCAGCGCGGCGACGTCCCGGCCGTTCACCACGTGGCCGGTCTCGCCCGGGCGCACCGCGTCCGGGGCGCCGCCGGAGTCGCCGGCCACCACCGGCAGCCCGACCGCGGAGGCCTCCAGGTAGACGATGCCGAGACCCTCCACGTCCAGCCCGCGGCGCCGGGTGCGGCACGGCATCGCGAACACGTCCCCGGCCGCGTAGTGCGCCGGCAGCTCGTCGGCCGGCACCGCCCCGGCGAACACCACGTGGTCGGCCACCCCGGCGGCCGCGGCCAGCCGGCGCAGGGCGGCCTCGTACGGCCCGCCGCCGACCAGCAGCAGCGCGGCGTCCGGCACCCGGCGGCGGACGGCCGGCAGGGCCCGGATGAGCGCGTCCTGGCCCTTGCGCGGCACCAGCCGGGACACGCACACCACCACCGGGCGGTCGCCCAGGCCGTGCCGCGCCCGCACCGGGGCGCCGTCCACGCCGGGGTGGAACGCCGCCACGTCCACCCCGGGCGCCAGCCGGCACAGTGTCGTGCGGTCGCGCAGCGCCCGCGCCAGCCGCACCCGGGTGTACTCCCCCAGGTACGTCAGGACGTCCACGTCGCGGGCGATGCGGCGCAGCATCCCGCGGGCACCCGGCAGGGCGGCCCAGCCCACCTCGTGCCCGTGGGTCAGCCCCACCGCCCGCCGCACCCCGGCGCGCCGGCGCAGCCCGCCGGCCAGCAGGCCCAGCGGCGCGGCGGCGCCGAACCACACCGTGTCGCAGTCGTACGCCCGGGCCAGCCGCGCCGCGCGGCGGGCCACCGCCGGCGTGGGCAGCAGCATGCCGGTGGACTCCCGGACCACCTCGAACGGCTGGGCGGCGTCGAAGTCCGCCGCCCCGGGGAACGTGGACGCGTAGACCACCACCGAGCCCGGGGCCTGCCGCACCGCCAGCTGGTGCACGAACTGCTGGATGCCGCCGTGGCGAGGCGGGAAGTCGTTGGTGACCAGCAGGGTCCTCACCGCTCGCCCCGGGCGTACGCGCGGGCCGCCGCGATGCGCTCCACCGTGGAAGGATGCGAGCCGAACAGGGCGTGCTCCAGGCGCGGCGGGTCCGGGTCGGACAGGTTCACGCCGGACAGCCGGCGCTGCATGGCCTCGAACGCGGCCGGGTCGTCGGTGAGCGCCAGGGCGTGGGCGTCGGCGCGGGCCTCCACCAGGCGGGACACGTACGCCTGCGCCGGGGCGGCCAGCAGGCCGGCGACCGTCGCGGCGGCCAGGAGCAGCGCCACCCCCCGCGGCTCGGCGATGGACTGCACCCCGGCGCGGCGCAGCAGCGGCCCCCAGCCGCCCAGCAGGTAGAGCGCCACCACCCCGGCGGCGCTGCCGAGCGCGCCGAGCAGCGTCTGCACGAACACGTCCCGGTCCTTGGCGTGGCCCAGCTCGTGCGCCACCACCGCGGCCACCTCGTCCGGCGGGGCCTCCCGCAGCAGCGTGTCGTAGACCACGATCCGCCGGGTGGGGCCCAGCCCGGAGACGTACGCGTTCACCGTCCGGGTACGCCGGGACGCGTCGGCGACCAGCACGTCACGCACCGGCACCCCGTCGGCCTCGGCGAGCGCCGCCAACCGGCTGCGCAGCGGGCCGGGCTCCATCGGGGTGAACTTGTTGAACACCGGTTCGGCCAGTACGGGCAGCACGAAGGACAGCAGGACCACCAGCCCGGCGGCCCCCGCCGCGCCGAACGCCCACCACCAGCGCGGCGCGTACCGGGTGAGGGTGAAGAAGGCGGCCAGCACCACGGCTCCGAGCACGGCGCTGAGCGCGTACTCCTTGAGCAGATCCGCCGCCCAGCCGCCCCAGCCCTGGGTGGACAGCCGGTAGCGGACCAGCACGGTGTGCCGCCAGGCGGCGAACGGCAGCGTGGCCAGGCTGCCGGCCAGCGCCACCGCCAGGCCGCCCAGCACGGCCTCGGCCAGCCACGACCCACCGAACGGACGACCCGCCAGCGCCACCAGCCTGGCGCCCCACGGAGTGAGCCCGAGCGCCAGCGCCGCCACCAGGCCGGCGACCATCGACCCGTAGCTCAGCGGACGCAGCGCCGCGCGGAACTCCCGGCCGCGGGCCACCCGGTCACCGGGCAGCTCGGCCAGGGCCGCCAGCTGGTCGGCGCGCGGGGCGGGCGGGCGGTGCCACGGCACCAGCAGCGCCGCGGCGCCGACCAGGGCGAGCAGTAGTACGCCGAACGCCACCGCAGCCCAGCCCCGAGGAGTCATCGACCGATCATCGCAACCCGACGGCGGCCCTGCACACCCGCCCCGCGGCGCCGCGGAGGCCGCGCCGCCGCGATCAGCTCCGGGCGAGCCGGCGCAGCAGGGCGTCCGCGCCCAGCGGGTAGGCGCCGTGCCGGCGTACCCCGTCGGCGACCTCCCGGTCGGAGGAGACGACCGCCACCGGACGGCCCGCCGGCTCGGCGCGCACCAGCCGACGGATCAGGTCGTCGGCGGTTTCGCCCTTGCGGGAGAACAGCACCCGCACCCCGCGCGGCGCCAGCGGCAGGCCGAGGACCCGCTCGGCGCCGTCGAAGACCACGGTGACCTCGGCGCCGGTCCGCGCCGCGATGCCGCCGAGCCCGGTGACCAGACGGCGACGCTGCTGCTCGAGCGATACCTCGCCGAAGCCGCGCTTGGTCACGTTGTAGCCGTCCACCACCAGGTGCGCCCGGGGCAGGGCGAGGAGCTGGTCGAGCCGGGCCGGGTCGTCGGTGTCCAGGGCCCGGGCGTCCTGGGCGCCGGGGCCCGCGCCGGGCCGTGCGGCGTGCGCGTCGGCGACGAAGTCGGCGGGCAGCCGGTCGGCCGGCTCCAGGGCCAGCTCGCGCCGCAGGCCGACGGCGGCTTGGCCGATGGTCTCCAGCA
>DATMJT010000582.1:0-9512 GCA_035553735.1 Pilimelia sp. | reverse complement strand
GGCTGCGGTGCGCGGCGCGCCACCACCGCTCCCGGCCCCGCCCCCGGCCGGTCTCCTCCGCCACCAGCCCGGCCCCGGCGAGCTGGCGCAGGTGGTAACTGGCCGCGCCGGTGTTGGTGCGCAGGCGCGCCGCGAGCGCGGTGGCGGTCTGTGGGCCGTGCACGCGCAGGCTGCCGAGCAGCCGGCTGCGCAGGGGGTGGGCGAGGACGCGCAGCTGAGCACCGGTCAACCGAGCGTGCGGCAGCGCCGGGGAATCCGTGGACACGAGTCCACAGTACCTATGCAAAGAAGATGTGCAAAGGTTCTGTGCAAAGTTTTCCACAGGCTGTGGATGGCACATGTGTACGACGCCCGCCGGCACCGCGCCCGGCGGGGACCGCGGTGCCCCACCGGCGGTCGGCTATCCCGGAGGGCGGTCAGCGGCCCGCGGCGTGGTCGGCTATCCCGGAGGGCGGTCAGCGGCCCAGCCTGCGGCGCACGAGCCCCAGCAGTTCGGACATCTCACCCAGGCGCAGCGTCAGGGCCAGCAGCAGGTAGGCCAGCCCGATGGCCAGGCCACCGATCACCAGCCGCAGGAACGCCTGCCACCATGTCGGGTCCGCCCCGCCGGGCAGCAGTGCCAGCACCCCGAGGCCCGCCAGGGCCGCACCGGCCGCCGCCACCAGCACCTTGCCGGTCGTCACCGCGATGCGGCGCAGGCCGATGCGGCCGACCCGGGACCGCAGGTACCACCCCGACAGCAGCACCGCGGCCACGTACGACACGGCGTTGCCGAGCATGAGACCGGCGGCGGTGAAGCTGGCCGAGAACGCGGCGAAGAGGGCCACCTGCACCGCCACCCGCAGCGCCACCACCGGGATGTTGATCAGAGCCGGGGTCTTCGTGTCCGGCATCGCGTAGAACGCGAACGTGAACAGCTGGCTGACCGCGAACGGCACCAGGGCCACCGCGGCCACCAGCAGCACGATGGAGGTCTGTCGGGAGTCGCCCCGGCCGAACGCGCCCCGCTCGAAGAGGGTGATGGAGATCGGCTGCGCCAGCACCGCGTAGCAGACCGCGAGCGGCGCCAGCACGGCGGTGGACATCCGGGTGCCCCGGGACAGGTCCGCCGCCACGTCGGCGAACCGGCCGTCGGCGGCGGCCGCGCTCATCCGCGGCATCAGCGCCGTGATGATCGACACGGCGACGATGCCGTGCGCCATCATCATCAGCAGGAACACGTTGTTGTAGATCGCCACACCGGCGGCCCGGCCGTCCTTGCTCGCCTGGTTGAGCAGGTTGAGCAGGACGAACACGCCGACCTGGCTGACCGCGACGTAGCAGAACATCCAGCCGCCGAGCCGGGCCAGCTCTCGCAGGCCCAGCGCCCGCACGTCGAACCGCCAGCGCCACCGGAACCCGACCCGGCGCAGCGCCGGCCACAGCCCGGCGGTCTGCACCACGACCCCGAGCAGGGTGCCGCCGCCGATCACGGCGATCCGGCCGGGGGTCATCGCGTCGACGCCGACCGCGCGGGCGCCGAACAGCGCGACGTAGAGCCCGGCGGCGCCGATCACCACGAGGTTGTTCAGGATCGGCGCCCACATCGGCGCGGCGAAGTGGCCCCGGGTGTTGAGCACCGCGCCGAGCAGGGCGGACACCCCGGAGAAGAACATGATCGGCAACATCAGGTACGAGAAGGTGGTGACCAGGCCGCGGAACTCGGGGCTGGTCTCCCCGCTGGCGTACAGCCGGGTGAGCAGCGGCGCGGCCAGCACGGCCAGGGCGGTGGCGCCGGCCAGCGCGAGCGTGGCGAGGGTGAGCAGGCGCTGGGCGTACGCCTCGCCGCGGTCGGGGTCCGACCGGCGGCGGCGGACCAGCACCGGCACCACCACGCTGCTGAGAATGCCGCCCAGCAGCAGCTCGTAGATCATCCCGGGGAACAGCTGCGCGGTGGTGTAGGCGTTGGCCACGATCCCGCCGCCGAGCGTGGCGGCGATGGCGGCCGTACGCACGAATCCCGTGCCCCGAGAGATCAGGCTGCCGACGGCCATGACGGCGCTGCTGGCGGCGGCCCCCGACGACCCGTCCGCGCCGGCGCCGGGCTGCGGCGGCCCGCCGGCGTCGAGGGCAGGCTGCGCCTCGACCGGCACGGGCACCGGCGGCTCCCCGGCGGGCGGGTCGTCGTCGGGCGCGGCGTTCGCGCTGCGGTACAGCCCGCCGGTCACGGCCACCCCTCCTCGTGCACGCGGACCGCCCGGTCCACCCCGCAGACCCTATCCGCCCCCGGCGACCGGCGGCGGACCCGCGCGGGTCCGCCGCCGGTCGCCGGCTACGCTGGCCCGCGCGATGTCCGACTCCCCTGCCCAGGCCCCGGCCGCCGCGCTGACCGCTGCCCAGCGGCGGGCGGTCGCCGAGCTGCTGCGCGTCTCCCCCGTCGCCGACGAGCTGGGGCGCCGGTTCGCCCGCGCCGGCTTCGCGCTGCACCTGGTCGGGGGTTCGGTCCGCGACGCCCTCCTCGGCCGGCTCGGTGACGACCTCGACTTCTGCACCGACGCGCACCCCGACGACACGCTGCGGCTGGTCAAGGGCTGGGCGGAGGCCACCTGGGAGACGGGGCGGGAGTTCGGCACGATCGGCGCGCAGCGCCGCGGGCTGCGACTGGAGATCACGACCTTCCGGGCGGAGGCGTACGACGGCGTCAGCCGCAAGCCGGTGGTCGCGTACGGCACCTCACTGCACGAGGACCTGCGCCGGCGCGACTTCACCATCAACGCGATGGCGGTCAGCCTGCCCGAGCACCGGTTCACCGACCCGCACGGCGGGCTCGCCGACCTGGCGGCCGGGCGGATCCGCACCCCCGGCACCCCGCAGGAGTCCTTCGGCGACGACCCGCTGCGGATGCTGCGCGCGGCCCGGTTCGCCGCCCGGCTGGGCTTCACCGTGGACCCGGCGGTGCGCGCCGCGATGACCGCCATGGCGGCCGACCTGGACCGGATCACCGCGGAGCGGATCCGCGACGAGTTCACCAAGCTGCTCACCGGCGCCGATCCGATCACCGGGCTGCGGTTGCTGGTCGACTCCGGGCTGGCCGACCGGTTCCTGCCGGAGCTGTCCGGGCTGCGCCTGGAGATCGACGAGCACGCACAGCACAAGGACGTGTACGAGCACACCCTGACGGTCGTGGGCAACGCGGTGCGGCAGGAGCCCGACGGTCCGGACTTCGTGCTGCGCATGGCGGCGCTCATGCACGACGTCGGCAAGCCGGCCACCAAGGCCGTCGGCCCGGACGGGCGGGTCAGCTTCCACCACCACGAGGTGGTCGGCGCCCGACTGGCCAGGCAGCGGATGCGGGCGCTGCGCTACCCGAAGGACGTCACCTCCGCCGTCTCGCAGCTCGTCGCCCTGCACCTGCGCTTCTACGGGTACGGTCGCGGCGAGTGGACCGACTCGGCGGTGCGCCGCTACGTCACCGACGCCGGCGAGCTGCTGCCCCGGCTGCACATCCTCACCCGATCGGACTGCACGACGCGCAATCGACGCAAGGCGGCGCAGCTGGCCGCGGACTACGACGCCCTGGAGCGCCGGATCGCCCGGCTGCGGGCCGAGGAGGACCTGGCCCGGGTGCGCCCCGACCTGGACGGGAACGCGATCATGGAGCTGCTCGGCGTGCCGCCGGGCCCGCTCGTCGGTGCGGCGTGGCGGCACCTGAAGGAGCTGCGGCTGGAGCGCGGGCCGCTGACCCGCGACGAGGCGGAGGCCGAGCTGCGGCGCTGGGCCCGCGACCAGGGCATCGGCGCGCACTGATCCGCTGGTCCAGCCGGCGACCGGGATCGACCGGTTCGGTGATTACTGTCGGTGGAACCGCTCGGCTACCGTCGCAGGGCGCAACGGTCGGCGCGTCTGGGGCGCCGTCCGGCTTGGACCAGTGGGAGGCGCGCATGCAGCCGTGTCCGGTGTGCGGCGCCGTGACCATCGACCCGGCCGGGTACTGCACGCAGTGCGGCTCGTTCCGCGGGCCGGTCGACCCCGGCGCCGCGGGCCCGTACGGTGCCCCGGGCTACCCGACCAGCGGCGGCCCCGGCTACCCGACCAGCGGTGCCCCCGGCTACCCCGTCTCCGGCGGCCCCGGCTACCCGACCACGGGCGGAGCCGGCTACGGCGGCGCCGCGGCGGGCCCGCCCGGCTACCCGCCGCCCGGCGGCGCCGGCTACCCGTCCGGGCCGGGTTACCCCGTGACCGGCTTCCCCGGCCCGCCCGCGAACCCGGGCGGGCGCAGCCGCGCGTTCGTGGCCCCGCTGATCGCCCTGTCGGCCACGCTCGTGGTGCTGGTGGTGGCGATCGTGGTGGTGGTCCTGGTCCGTGGCTCCGACGACGACCCGGGCGTGGCCGGGGCGAGCCCCTCCGTCGGCGTCAGCCGGGACGCGTCGCCGAGCCCGTCGGCCGATCCCGACATCGACCCCTGCGTGGTCGGGCGCTGGCGGGTCAGCAGCCACGTCGAGGACGTGCCGATGGACGGCGTCGGCAAGGTGAAGTTCTCGGGCGGTGAGAACGCCACGGTCAACCTGACCGGGGACGGCAGGGGCTGGGTCGACTACGGCTCCGGGACGGTCTACGAGGGCCGGGCCCAGGGGCACACCTACCGGCTCCAGATCACGGGCCGGATCAGCTACGACTTCACCGCGCGGGACGGCACCGTCTCGTTCGAGAATGTGACGTCCACCGGCCGGGTGAGGATCTACGTCGACGGGGAGCAGGTCGGCTCGGAGTCGTCATTCGACGGCAGCGACGACCCGACCAAGTACGAGTGCTCGGGCGACACGCTCGTGCAGACCACCGCGCTCATGGAGATCCGGCTGCGCAAGCTCTAGCCGTGGTGTGGCTGCCGCGCGCTGGCGTTCGTCCGACTGGGCGGGCCCCGGCCCTGGTCCGGCGGCGCGAGCTCCGGTTCTTCGAGCACAATGGTCCCGTGGACTGGGTCGTGCTGGAGTCGCCGATAGGTGAGCTGGCGCTGGCCGCCGACGGGGCGGGCCTGTGCGCGGTCCGGTTCGCCGCGGTGGCCGGCGCGCTGCGGACGACTCCCCCCTCGGCGCCGGCTGCCGCACCCGGACCGATCGACCCGGCGACCCCGGCCGATTCGGCCGACCAGACCGGCCCCGCCGACCCGACCGGCCCGACCGGTCCGGTCGCGGCCGCGGCGGCGCAGCTGCGGGCGTACTTCGCCGGTGAGCTGACCGACTTCGCGCTGCCGGTGTCCATCCGCGCCGGCAGTGACTTCGAGCGGGCGGTCTGGGCGGCGCTGCGGCACATCCCGTACGGGCAGACGCGCACCTACGGCCAGGTCGCCGCCGCGGTCGGCGACCCCGCGGCGGCCCGGGCCGTCGGGGTGGCCTGCAACCGCAACCCCGTACCGCTGGTGGTGCCCTGCCACCGGGTGGTGGGCGCCGGCAACCGGCTGGTGGGCTTCGGCGGGGGCCTGCCGCGCAAGCGGTTCCTGTTGGAGCTGGAGAGCCGGGTCAGCATGCAGCGGGCCTGGGCCGGACTCGACGGTCCGACCCAGGCCGGCGGCGGTCAGCAGGTGGTGTAGTCCACCCGGGTGGAGTGGTAGGAGCAGCTGTCAACCGTCGTGCCGGTGCTGCGGCGCAGGTAGGCGGTGTCCCGGTCGTTGTTCCAGACGTAGGCGCCGCGCCCCCAGTAGCGGTGGCTCGCGGTGTCGCCGCCCGCGCCGGTGTGCAGGGTCACGGAGGCCCCGGCGCGCAGCGAGAAGGCGCCGAAGGTGTAGGTGTGTCCCGCCCGGTCCCGGACCGTCCAGCCGCGCAGGCTCACCGCGCGCGCGGTGTTGTTGCGCAGCACGACGTACTCGGCGTTGAGGCTGGCGCGACTCCGGTTGTCGGTGCCGGGCGAGTCGTACCAGATCTTCGTGATCTCCACCGGCGGGCGGGCGGCGGCGGCCGCCGCGGGCGTGGCGCCGAACGCCGCGGGCAGCGCGGCGAGGGCGACGGTGCCGACCAGCGCGGCGACGCAGCGGCGGACGCGGCGACGGGGGACTGTGCGTGGGCGCAACGGGGCCACCTTCACGGGAGGGGAGGCGAGCACGATCGTGTTCGCTCACTCACCGTAGGGTGATGCCGCCGGACCGTACATGATCTGTTCCGGCGGCGGTGGAGCCCCGACGGCCGACGGGTGGCGTCCGTCCGGGGTAACCCGCGAGGATTACCCCGGACGGACGGGGCGGCCGGACCGTCCGGCGTCAGCGCTCGATCTCGCCGGCGATGAACTTCTCGACCGCCTCGTGCGCGACGTGGTCGGCGTACTGCTCCGGCGGCGACTTCATGAAGTAGCTCGACGCCGACAGGATCGGCCCGCCGATCTTCCGATCGAGGGCGATCTTCGCGGCCCGGATGGCGTCAATGATCACGCCGGCGGAGTTGGGCGAGTCCCAGACCTCCAGCTTCAGCTCGGCGTTGAGCGGGGCGTCGCCGAACGAACGGCCCTCCAGCCGGATGTACGCCCACTTGCGGTCGTCCAGCCACGGCACGTGGTCCGACGGTCCGATGTGGACATCCGACTTGGCCATCTCGTGCGGCACCTGGGAGGTCACCGACTGGGTCTTGGAGATCTTCTTCGACACCAGGCGGTTGCGCTCCAGCATGTTCATGAAGTCCATGTTGCCGCCGAAGTTGAGCTGGTACGTGCGCAGCAGCTCGACGCCGCGGTCCTCGAACAGCTTGGCCAGCGCCCGGTGCACGATCGTCGCGCCGACCTGCGACTTGATGTCGTCACCGATGATCGGCAGTCCGGCGTCGGTGAACTTCTGCGCCCACACCGGGTCGGAGGCGATGAACACCGGCAGGGCGTTGACGAACGCGCAGCCGGCGTCGATGGCCGCCTGGGCGTAGAAGCGGTCGGCGTCCTCCGAGCCGACCGGCAGGTAGGAGACCACCACGTCGACGCGGGCCTCGCGCAGTGCGCCGACCACGTCCACCGGCTCCTCGTCGGCCTCCTCGACGATCTCGCGGTAGTACTGGCCCAGGCCGTCCAGGGTCGGACCGCGCTGCACCGTCACGCCGGTCGGCGGCACATCACACAGCTTGAGCGTGTTGTTCTCGCTGGCCACGATGGCCTCGGCCAGGTCCCGCCCCACCTTCTTGGCGTCCACGTCGAAGGCGGCGACGAACTCCACATCGGAGACGTGGTAGTCACCGAACTTGACGTGCATCAGACCCGGGACGCGGTCGGCGGGGTCGGCCTGGCGGTAGTACTCCACTCCCTGGACCAGGGACGAGGCGCAGTTACCGACACCGACGATGGCAACGCGGACGGAGCCCATCTCGGGTGCCTCCTTCTCTCTTCATGACGGCCGCCTCGGCGGATCATTGGACGGGGGGTGGTCCGGGCCGCCCTCGGGCTGGGGGGCCCGGCCGGAGCGCTCGTTGGCGATGAGCTCCTCCAGCCAGCGGACCTCGCGCTCGCAGGCGTCGAGGCCGTGGCGTTGCAGTTCGAGGGTGTAGGCGTCCAGCCGCTCGGCGGCGCGGGCCAGGACGTCCCGGAACCCCTCCCGGCGCTCCTCCACCCGGCGCCGCCGCCCCTCCAGGATCCGCAGCCGGGTGGCCCGGTCGGTGCGGGCGAAGAAGGCGAAGTGCACGCCGAAGCCGGGGTCGTCGTAGGTCTCGGGGCCGACCTGGGCCAGCAGTTCGGCGAACCGCTCCTTGCCCTCGGCCGTGATCTCGTAGACGATCCGGCCGCGGCGGCTGGTCAGCGCGGGCACCTCGCCGCCCGAGGGCGGGCTCTCCCCCGCCTCGGTGATCCACCCGGCGCCCTGCAGCCGGCGCAGCGTCGGGTAGAGGGTGCCGTAGCTGATCGCGGCGCGCAGCGGCCCGAGCTTGGTGCCCAGCTCCTTGCGCAGCTCGTAGCCGTGCATGGGGGCCTCCTGCAGCAGGCCGAGGATGGCGAGTTCGAGCACCGCCGCCCCCTTCCGCCGAGTCCCTGCGCGGCGGCCGGAAGAGGCCGCCATCCACGGGCGGCCGCAGCCCGACCGCGATGGGGCCCGGAACCGCCGCCGATGTATCGCCACGATACATCGCCACGGTAAGACAATACGTCGGTGGGGGGCGAAGCGCAGCTTGGCGTACGTCATCGCCTACCGAATGTGACGGTGGTCGCCACACCAGGACAGACCGCGTACCCTTCTCCGCATGCGCACGCAGCGGCAGCTCGTCGACTACTCGCTCCAGCGGCGAGCGCTGCTGCGCGAGGTCCACGCGGGCCGCGTGGGCGTCTACGAGGTGTGCGACGCCTCGCCGTACCTGCGCAGCGCCGCCCGGTTCCACGGCGACGCCACCGACGAACGATGCCCCGTCTGCCGCCGGGAAAACCTCACCCACGTGCACTACGTCTACGGCGACGAGCTGAAGCAGTCGGCCGGTCAGGCGCGCAGCCGGGCGGAGCTGCCGGTGCTGGCGATGACGCTCGGTGAGTTCCAGGTCTTCCTCGTCGAGGTGTGCCGCGCCTGCGGGTGGAACCACCTGGTCCAGCGCTACCTGCTCGGCCGGGCGGGCCTGGCCGAGCCGGGCGAGGCCGCGCCGCTGGCCGCCTCCGGCGCGGCGGGGCCGGGCCCCGGCGGGGCCCCCGTCGGCGCCGGGCGCGCCGGCCCGGGCCGGGGAGCACCGGCGGGCGGGTCCCCCGGCGGCGCGGGCTGCGGCGCCCCGCGCGGGGTCAGGCGAAGGCGAGAGGCCGAACGGTGACCGCCGTCCCCCCGGTGGCCGAGGCGCCCAGCGCTCCCCGGACCGCTCGAAACCGGCGGGGCGGGTGGCGGATCCTCAACCGGAGCAGTCCGGTTTTTTCCGGTGTGCCGGCCGCATCCTCGCTGGCCAGGCACCGTTCACCCGTTCGTGGTGAAGCTCACGGCAACCCACCGGTGCGGCTGACGCCCACCGGCGCGACCGGCAGGGTGTGACGAATGAACGCGTACGGCGATTCCCACTCCCCGCGCGGCTGGGGCTCCGAGCCCGCCGACGGTGAGGACTACGGGTCCGGGAACGGCCACACGGCGTACGGGGTCGGATACCAAGGGTATGGCGCGGGTGCGGCGGGCGGCGCCGCGACCCCGGCGCCCGCGCCCGGCACCGGGGTGGCCGGGCGGGCCGCCGTGCCCGGCGCGGTCGGCAGCGCCTCGGCGGGTGGCGCGGCCGCGGGCAACGGCGCGGCGGGCGGCGCCCCGGTCGGCGGCGTCCCCGCGGGGCGCGCCCGGGTCGGCCGGGCCAGTGTGCCGGCGCCGGCGTCCGGGTACGACGGCGCGGGCTACGGACCCGGCGGCAGGGCGTCCGGCGCGGCGGCCGGCGCTGCCTCCGTGGGCAGTGCCTCCGTGGGAGTGGCGTCCGTGGGCGCCGCACCGGCGCGGCCGGCGACCGGCCGGGCCCAGGTGGGGCGGGCCACCGTACGCCCGGTGTCGCCCGCGGTGGGCGGCGCCGCCGGCGGCGGGGACGGCCCGGGCAGGCCGGGCGCACCGGGCGGCCGGCCTGCCCGGGCCGTCC
>DATMJT010000581.1:0-16638 GCA_035553735.1 Pilimelia sp. | reverse complement strand
CCACGTGGTCTACCTCGTCGGGGCGCACCGGCAGCGGCGCGGCGAGCGCGGCGGCACCCGCCGCCACCAGGCCCTCGGGTTCCCCGCCGAAGACGGCGCGGCCGAGCGCCACGACCGCCGTCGGGAAGCGGGTCTGCACCACGCTGCGCTCGTCGGCCTCGGCCAACAGCAGCACGTCGTCCGCCAGGTCCTCGACCGGCGCGCCGGCGCTGGCCGTCACCGCCACCCGTCGGGTGCCGGCCGGCTGTCCCCGCAGCGCGTCGAGCACCTCCGTCGTGGTCCCCGAGCGGGTGATCGCCAGCACCCGGTCGTAGCGGCGGCGGGGCGGGTCGGCGGCACAGCCGGCATCGGTCTCCCCCAGCCCGGCGTCCTCCCGCAGGCGGGCCAGACAGGCGGCGACGTACCAGGACGTGCCGCAGCCCACCACCAGGACACGCTCCCCCGGCGCGGCCAGGACCGGCCGGGCCTGCCCGGTGCGGCGCAGCACCCGCGCCCACACCTCGGGCTGGCTGGCGATCTCCGCGGCGGTGTGGTGGGGCATGGCTCATTGTGCCCCGCCGCACCGATCGCCGCCGCGGTACGCACCCGAACCCGCGCCGGGCTACAGGTCCAGCTCGGCGGCGATCAGGTCGGCGTAGGTCTCGCGGCGTCGGATGAGCGTGGCCCGGTCGCCGTCCACGAGCACCTCCGGCGGGCGCGGGATCGCGTTGTACTGACTGGCCATCGCCATCCCGTAGGCGCCGGCGCCGAAGATGGCCAGCCGGTCGCCGCGGGCCAGCCGGGGCAGGTGCCGCCCGCGGGCGAGGTAGTCCGTCGACTCGCACACCGGGCCGACCAGATCGTAGGGCTGCAGCCCCGGCAGCCCCAGCTGCACCGCCCGGCCGGGCGGCACCAGCCCGCCGTGCGGGCGGACGGGCCAGATGAAGTGGAACGAGTCGTAGAGGGCGGCCCGGATGAGGTTGTTCATCCCGGCGTCGACGACCACCACCCGGTGGTCGCCGGCGTCCTTGACGTACCGCACCTCGGTGAGCAGGACCCCGGCGTTGGCGGCGATGGAGCGCCCCGGCTCGATCACCACCTCCCCACCGGCGGCCACGAACGGGGCCAGCAGCGGCACAATGGCCTCGGCGTACCGGTCCCAGCCGGGCGCGGTACCGGTCTCGTACGCGGCCGCGAACCCGCCGCCGATGTTGATCGACCGGATCCGGTGCCCGGCCGCCTCCAGCTTGTCGCGCAGCTCCAGCAGCCTGGTGATCGCGGTGACGTAGGGCGCCGGGTCGTAGATCGGCGAACCGAGGTGGGCGTGCAGGCCGGTCAGCTGCACCGGGTGCCGGGCCCCGTGCCGGTCGAACAGGGCCGGCACCCGGTCCAAATCGATGCCGAACTTGCCGCCGCGGGTGCCGGTGGTGGTCTTCAGCGGGGTGCCGTGGCCGGCGACGTCCGGGTTGACCCGCACCGCCGCCCGGATCTCCCGGCCGGCGTGGCGCGCCACCTCGGCCAGCACGGTCAGCTCCTGCTCGGACTCCACGTTCACGCAGTGGATGCCGGCGGCCACGGCCTCGCGCAGCTCGTCGGTGGACTTGCCGACCCCGGCGAAGACCACCCGGTCGGCCGGCACCCCCGCGGTCAGCGCCCGATGCAGCTCGCCGCCGCTGACCACGTCCGCGCCGGCCCCGCACTCCTGGAGCAGCCGGAGCAGGTGGATGTTGCCCGAGGTCTTGACCGCGTAGCAGATCAGCGGGTCCAGCGGGGCGAACGCCCGGCGCAGCGCCGCGAAGTGACCGAGCAGGGTGCGCGTGGAGTAGACGTACGTCGGGGTGCCGAACCTCTCGGCGAGAGCCTCGAACTCCATCTCCTCGCAGTACAGCGATCCATCGGAGTAGTGGAAGTGATCCACGGCAGGCTCCACACCGGGCGACACGGGCAGATGACGGGCCCCGGCAGGACAGCGGCGCGGGCGAGGCTCCCGGCGAATGATACACACCGCCGGGGGGCGTCGCCGCCGGTCGCGGGGCCGCTCAGCCGGGCCCGGGGCGCCAGGGCCGCACCCATGGGGTGGACGGCCATCTGGGCCAGGGAGGCCAGCAGGGCCGTGCGCTCGTCCGGCGCCGGAGCCACCAACGCGGGCATGGGCCCTCCCCTCGTTGGCCCTCCCGTCGTTGGCTCTCCCCTCGTTCGACCGTGGGGCCATCGTGACAGTCACCTCCGACAGCCGGCGCCCCTCCGACGATCGCGTCGGCCCGCGACGCCGTGCCGGGACCGGTCCCGGCGGCGCCACGGTCAGGCGGGCCGGCGCCGGCCGGGGTAGCAGGCCAGCACCGTGCACCGGGCCCAACGCATCCGCGGCGCGGCGGTCTCCGGGCGCTCCCCGTAGGCGTACGCGACGGCGGCGGCGCAGCCGCGGGTGCCGCTGTGCCGGCGGACCGCGGTGCTGATGGCCTCGGTGACCTCGGCCGGGTCCGGGGCCGCGCCGGTCGGGATGCCGCTGGTGAACAGCGCCTCGGCGCGCGCCGCGAGCAGTAGCTCCGATGTCCGTCGCATCGCTCCTCCTCAGTAGTCGATCGAGCGCTTCATCGAGACGGAGAGCCTCCTGAGGCCGGAAATACCCGAAAAATCCGCGTGAAACTTTCTCGGCGCGCTGTATCACCGGCCCGGGTGACGGCTCCGGTCTGGGTGTCCGTCGGGTGCAGGCAGGTACCCGGCACGTCGCAGGGGGACGACATGACCAGTAGCGCAATCCGCATCCGGAGCGTTCGCCGGGCCACCCTGGTAGGGATCCTGGCCGCCGCGCTGGCGACCGGCGCGTCCGGGGCGCTGCCCGGCGCCGCACTGGCGGCACCGGGCGACCGGGCCGGCTCCGGCGTGGTGTTCTCGGCCGCGCAGGCCTCACCGGCGGCCGCACGGGCCGCCGGTGGGCGTGGCTTCGCCCAGGCCGTGCAGCAGTACTGGACGCCCGCCCGGATGAAGTCGGCGGTCAGCGCCGACGCCCTGGTGGCGACCCGGGCCAAGCCGACCCGCACCCAGGCCGCCGCGGCGTCCACTCCGGACGGTCCCAGCGGCCGGGTGGCGCCCGCGGCACCGGCGAAGCCGCCGCGGGCCGCGGCCGGCAAGAACGCCGCCGGCGCCGCCGCGGCGGGCACGACGACGGCCGGTCGGGCCGCCACGCACGGCCGGCAGGCGCTGGCCAACGGCTCCGCCGCGGACTGGCCGGGCAACTTCTGGTCGGCCCCGGCGACCACCACCGGGAAGGTCTTCTTCACGGGGGCCAACGGCGGCAACTACGTCTGCTCCGGCAGCACCGTCAACAGCGAGGCCCGCAACACCGTCTTCACCGCCGGGCACTGCGTGAGCGACGGCCAGGGCCGTTGGCACCACAACTGGGTCTTCGTGCCCGACTACCTCAACGGCTGGGCCCCGTTCGGCGTCTGGAGCGCCAAGGCGCTGGGCACCACCTCGCAGTGGTTCTACAGCGGCGACTTCCGGCACGACATCGGCGCGGCGGTGCTGCACAAGAACTCCTCCGGCCAGAACCTGATCAACATCGTCGGCGGGCAGGGCATCGCCTGGAACCAGGCCCGCGGCCAGTACGTGTACGCCTTCGGGTACCCGCAGGCCGCGCCGTTCGACGGCACCCGGCTGAAGTACTGCGACGGCGCCTCCTTCAACGACCCGTGGTCGGGCAACGCCAACCTCGGCCTCTACTGCAACATGACCGGCGGCTCCAGCGGCGGCCCCTGGCTCGCCTGGTTCAACGGGACCTGGGGCTACGTCAACGGGGTGAACAGCTACAAGTACGGCTCGCTGCCGCAGTACATCTTCAGCCCCTACTTCGGCTCCACGGCCGGCGCGCTGTACAACGCGGTCCGCTACTACTACTGAGTTACTACTACTGAGTCCGTGACCGCTAGCCGGTGACGGTGACCTCGCAGGACACGCCGCGGGGTGTCGGGTCCGACCCGGCACCCCGCGGCGCCGCGCCGGCCGGGGCCAGGTGCGCCAGCGCGGCCGACCGGACGGCGGCCTCCGGGCGGACCGGCGCGGCGGCTGCCCGGGCGGCCACCGGGGGCACCGCGGCCCGGGGCGGCTCCGGCGACGCCCCGACGCAGACGAATCCCGCGGCGGCCGCCATCGCCGCGGCGCCGCCGTCGCGCAGCCGGGCCTGGGCCTCGGCCAGCGCCGCCGCCACCGGGCGACCGGCCAGCATGCGGTCGTGCAGCGCCGTCATCAGCGGGGTGGTCTCGGCGTCGGGCACCGGCACCACCGAGGCCACGACCTGCTGGGCGCCGTGGGCCAGCAGCGTCGCGCCGAAGCCCAGCACCTCGTCCCCGGCGCAGTCCACCGTGCGGCCGGTGTCGCACGCGGCCAGCACCACGGTCCGGGGCACCCGCCGCAGCCGCTCCAGGTCGTACACGGTCAGCGGCCCGTCGGCCAGCTCCAGGCAGGAGAACAGCGGGTTGTCGGCCCGGACCCGGCCGTGGGTGGCCAGGTGGGCCAGCTCGGCGCCGTCCAGCGCGGCGGACACCGCCGCCACCGTGGCGGCGGCGCCGACCAGCGGGCGCACGCCGTGGCGGTCGGCGACCAGCACAGCCTCGGCCAGCGCGCCCGGCAGGCCGTGGCCGGCTACCACCGCCCGCCCGCCCGGCGGCGCCTGCCGGGTCGCCGCCGCCCGCCAGCTGGCCGCCGACGGGGCCACGGTGACCGGTCGGCCGGTGCAGGACGGCAGGACCGACCAGGGCAGCGACTGCAGCGGTCCGGTCGGGATCAGCACCAGCGGCCGGTCGGCCAGGACCGGCTCCAGCGGTCGCAGCACCAGCTCGTCCAGGCGGCCGGCGGCCCGGCGGACCAGCAGCTCGGCGCCGGCGTGGCCGGCGCGGCCGGTAGGCGGGCGGGCCAGCCGGCGCAGCGCGAACGGCACGCTGGCCACCAGCTCCACGACCGGGGCCAGTGGCCCGAGCCGGTGCAGCCGGACCCGGCCGCACGCCAGGCTCACCGCGTACAGGGCACCGTCGGAGACGACGAACTCCAGCAGCGCCGCGTCGCCCAGCCGGTCGGCCAGCTCGGCGACCCGCAGTCGCTCCGCCGGCGCGGGCCCGGCGGCGGCACGCTGGCGGCGGCAGTGGTCGCGCACCGCCCGCTCCAGCGCGATCTGCCGCGGCACCAGGCGGCCGGGCCGGCGCCCGGCCCGGCGCTGCTGGTCGATCTCCAGTGACAGGGTGCGCAGCTGGCCGAGCGCGGCCTCCAGCACCGGGTCGTCCGGCGGGCGCACCGGCGGCATCAGCAGGTGGCTGGCGCGGCCCTGCTCCGCCCATGCCAGCACCTCCTGGGCGCGGCCGGCGTCCAGCGCCATCCGCAGGCCCAGGTCGACCAGCTCCAGGCGGTGGCCGCCGGTGCGCGCGCGCAGGTCGGTCGCGCCGAGGCTGGCCCGGTGCTCGTCGAGCACCCGCAGCCCGGCGCGCACGGCCGCCAGCGCCCCGCGCCGGTTGCCCTGGTCCAGGCGCAGCCGGGCCCGGGCGTACCAGCCCCGGGCGCGCAGGGTGGCCGGGCCCCGCCGGCCGGCGCGCACCGCGGCCGCCAGGTGGTCGCGGCTGCGCCGGGTCCGCCCGGCGGCGGCCGCGAGGTCCGCGGCCAGCAGCCGGGCCTCCAGCGCCGCGGCAGGCCAGCCCGCGGCCGCCAGCTCCTGCGCGCCGCGCTCGGCCAACCGGGCGTCCCGCGGGCCGGGGTGCCCGGCGGCGCGGCGGGAGGTCAGCACGACGAACCGGGCCAGCGCCGCCCACTCGGTGCGGCGCTGGCCGGCGAACTCCCGGGCCGCCCGCCGCGCGTGGTACAGCGCCTGGGCCGGCTCCCCGTCCAGCACGGCGGCCCGGGCCAGCAGCAGCCGCGCCTCGGGCAGGGCGATCCGCCGGCCCTCCCGTTCGAACGCGGCGACCGCCTGCCCGGCCGCCTCCCGGGCCTCGGCGACCAGGCGCACCGACAGCAGCAGCTCGCCCCGGTCGGCCAGCACCGGCCCCACCTGCGAGCGCAGCCCGCGGAACCGCCGCTCGGCCAGGTCCAGGTGGTGCAGGGCGGCCGGCACGTCGCCGCGCAGGGCCTGCACGCAGCCCAGGTTCTGCTGGACGAACGCGGCCACCAGGTCCATACCCAGCTCCCCGGTCAGCCGCTCGGCGGCGCGCAGGTCCGCCTCGGCGGCGGCGAACTGCTGCCGGTGTCCGAGCAGCAGCCCGCGGTTGGACAGCACCCGCTGCTCCCAGGCCCGGTCGCCGCCGCGGCGCAGCACCGGCAGCGCCGCCTGGTAGGCGGCCAGCGCGTCGCCGAAGCGACCCAGCTGGTGCAGGATCGCTCCCCGCTGGGCCTGTGCGCGGGCCCGGGCCACGCCGTCCAGGTGGCGCAGCGCGGTGTCGATCTCGCTCAGCGCCTGCGCCGGGCGGCCCCGCCGGTTGAGCGCGAAGGCCAGCGTCATGCGGGCCTCGGCGGCCAGCGCCGGGTCACCGGCCCGCAGGCCCAGGTCGACGGCGGTGCGCAGGTGCGCCACGGCGGCGTCCAGGTGGTGGGTGTGCAGGGTGCCCAGGCCGAGGGCGCGCTCGGCGACCGAGCCCACCGCCGGGTCGCGCTGGGCCCGGGCGGCGCGGGCCAGGTCGGCGGCCAGGGTGACGGTGCGGGCCGGGTCCGCGTCGGCCAGTCGCAGGGCCGCCCGCGCCTGCTCCATCGTGACCGCGTCCACCGCCGACCACCCCGCACAACGGGTTTTACGCCGAATTTCGGGCTAGGTGTATCAAGCCCTGACCAATCCTCTCCGGTCCACTAGAGGGTACCGTCTAGGACCTACCAGGAGGATTCAACCATGACCGATGCAACCGGCGGCGCCCGGCCGACGAGCCGGCGCAGCTACCGCCCCGCGGAGATCGTCGTGGCCCTCGAGCACCTCGACGAGGTGGAGCGCGAGCTGGCGTACCTCGGGGTGAAGCCGGACCCGGCGCGCGCCGCGCGTAGCCGGCGGCTCGGCCTGGCCCTGCTGCCGCTGGTCGACCTGGAGGCCGCGGTGGCCCGGCTGCCGGAGCCCGAGCACACCGCGCCGCAGCGGCCCGGGCGGGCCCCGGCCGGGGACGGCTCGGCGCTGGACGCCCTGATGGGCGCCCTGCGCCGGCGGTTCGCCGACCGGTACGCCGGCTGGCAGCCGACCATGGGCAAGAACCGGTACGTCGAGGGCCTGGAGGGGCTCGGCGAGATCGGCGCCAACGGCGACGGCGCGCCCCGACCGGCCGGCGACCCACCGCCCCCCGGCGGCGGCGAGCCGAGGCCCGACGGCGAGATCGGCGGCGGCAGCACCCGGCCGCTGGGCGAGATCGGCGGCGGTGGCGGCGGCGGCCCCCGGCCGCTCGGCGAGATCGGCGGCGGGGGCCGCGGCGGCCCCCGCGCCACGGACCCCCCGCTGCACCTGGCGTACGACCCGCAGCCCGGCCGCCGGGTGGAGGTCGGCGTGCTGGACACCGCCATGGTGGCCCACCCCGAGCTGGTCGGGCGGTTCGTCGCCGACCGGCCGCCGCTGCCCTACTCCGGCGCCGCGCCGCGGCCGTTCTTCAGCGGCCACGCCACGTTCATCGCCGGGCTCATCCTGCACCGCGCGCCCGGAGCCGAGCTGCACGCCCGGTCCGTGCTGGCCGACGCCGACGGCACGGCGTCGGCGTGGGACGTGGCGAACAAGATCGTGGAGTTCGCCGACTCCGGCGTCGCGCTGCTCAACCTGTCGCTGGGCTGCGTCACTCCCGACGGGGAGGCGCCGCTGGTGCTGCAGCGGGCGATCGAGCGGCTGGGGCCGGACACCGTGGTGATCGCCGCCGCCGGCAACTACCCCCCGCCAGGCGCGGCGGTGGACCGGCCGCTGTGGCCCGCGGCGCTGCCGGGGGTGATCGCCGTCGGGGCGTACGACCCCGCGGCCCCCGGACGGCCGGCGGAGTTCAGCCGCGAGCAGCCGTGGGTGCGCGCCATGGCGCCCGGGGTGGACGTGCTGAGCACCTACCTGGACGGTCCGGTGAGCATCGCCCACCGCGACGCCGACGGCGGGGCGACGGAGGTGCGCCGCCGGCACTTCACCGGCTTCGCCCGGTGGAGCGGCTCGTCGTTCGCCGCGGCCACGGTCACCGGCCTGGTCGCCGCGGCCACCCGGCCGGGACAGGTCAGCGCCCGGGAGGCCGCGCAGGCCCTGCTGACCTCCCCGGCCGGTCCCACCTACCTGTGAGCCACCCTGCCGGCGGCGGGCACCCGACCGCCGCCGCCACCACTGCACCGGTACGCCGGTGCGGCGCCGCCGCGCCGGCCCGACCAAGGAGGTCCGCGATGCGCGACGACCCGACGGTGGTCGCCCTGGTGCGCCGCGCCCGCGACGGGGACCGGGGCGCCTGGGACGACATCGTGGCCCGGTACGCGCCGCTGGTCTGGTCCGTCTGCCGGCGCTTCGGGCTGGACCGCGCCGACGTCGACGACGTGGGCCAGAGCGTCTGGCTGCGCCTGGTCGAGCGCCTCGGCGACCTGCGCGACCCCGCGGCGCTGCCCGGCTGGATCGCCACCACCACCCGGCACGAGTGCTCCCGCGTGCTGCGCGCCGGCCGGCGGCACGAGCGGCTCGGCGCGGCGGTGGACTCGGAGGCCACCGCCGACGACGCCCCGCCGGTCGACCACGACCTGCTGCTGGCCGAGCGCGACGCGGCGCTGCGGGCGGCCTTCGCGCAGCTGCCGGAGCGCTGCCAGGCGCTGCTGCGCGAGCTCATGCGCGACCCGCCGGCGCCGTACGCGGAGATCAGCCAGCGGCTGCGGATCCCGGTCGGGGCGATCGGGCCCAACCGGGCCCGCTGCCTGGAGCGGCTGCGCCGGTGCCCGGCGCTGGCGGCGCTGACGGGCGCCGCGGCCGTCCCCGCCACCGCCGGTGGCCCGGTACGAGGAGGTGGGACCCGTGGAGACGCTGCGCTGGGGCGATGACGACCAGCTGATGGCCGCGCTCGGCGAGGCGGTGCGGCTCGGCGATCCGCCGCCGGAGTTCGTGGCGGCGGGCCGGGCGGCGTACGCCTGGCGCACCATCGACGCCGAGCTGGCCGCACTGACCTACGACTCGGCGGCGGAGCTGTGCACGACCGCGACGCGGGCGCAGGCCGCGCCGGTGCGCGCGCTGACCTTCGCCGCGGCCGACGTCACGATCGAGGTGGAGCTGACCGGTGACGCGCTGCTCGGCCAGGTCTGCCCGGCCCGCGACGGCACCGTGGACGTGGAGCGCAGCCCGGACGCCGGTGCGGGGCCGGCGGACGGGGGGCGCGCCGGGGCGCCGGTCGCCGTGGACGAGGTGGGCTACTTCGTGGTGCGGCCCCTGCCGGCCGGACCGTTCCGGCTGCGCTACCGCCGGCCGGGCGGGGTGGAGGTGGTGACCGGCTGGATCACGCCCTGATGGGGACCGCACGGCCGGTGACGGTGTCGGCTCAGGTCTGCGGCCCGAGCCGGCCCGGCCGGCGGACGGGGCGGCCGGCGCGTGCCGGCTACCGGGCCAGCCGGCGGCGGGACATGGACCGCCAGAGATCGTTGCTGGGCCGCATCTGCTCGATCAGCTCGCGCTCCCACTCGTTGCGGACCTCGACGCCGGCGGTCTGACACGCCTCCCGGGCGACGTCGGTGCCGTCGGCGAACTGGTCGCCCCACGCGCCGTCCGCACCCACCAGCACGATGCGCGCGCCGCGCCGGCCGACGTACTCCACGACGGCCGTCGCGCCGCCGTGCTCGGCCGCGAACGACCTGATCCCCGCCACCAGACCGGTGGGCGCGCCCGCGGAGACGGCGCGATCGGTCGTGAGCGTCGTATCGGAACCCTCTGCCATGCCCGGCAGCGTAGGCAGAAGGCGCGCCGCGGCGCTGGCGAATGACGACCGAATGTGATGCCGATTACCCGCGCAGTGCGGTTCGACGGACACCATTGCCGGCAATTCGCCGACACCAATGGGTCTCCGTAGCGGACATATCGTCACTAACCGCTACGTTCACCCGAGACGACGCCGAGGGGCACGCTGCGACACGATCGGCCAGGGCCGGCGGGCGCGGGCGCCGGCGACCGCCGGGCGACTGCCCGGGTCGGCTCAGATCAGTGCGTCCACGGCGACGGCCGCGAACAGGATCGTCAGATAGGTCGTCGACCAGTGGAACAGCCGCATCGGCCGCACCGGCACGCCCCGCCGGGCCCGCAGGTGGAGCCGGTGCGCCTCCACGACGAAGCCCGCCCCGACCACGGCGGCCGTCACGCCGTACACCGGGCCCATGCCCAGCGGCCACAGCGCCAGCGAGGCGGCCAGCGTCAGCCAGGCGTAGCCGACGCTCTCCGCGCCGACCCGGCGCAGCGAGGCCACCACCGGCAGCATCGGGATTCCCGCGCGCGCGTAGTCGTCCTTGAACCGGATCGCCAGGGCGTAGAAGTGCGGCGGCTGCCACAGGAACACGACGGCGAACAGGATCCAGGCCGGCGCGGCCAGCGAGCCGGTGACCGCCGCCCAGCCGATCAGCACCGGCGCCGCGCCGCAGGCCCCGCCCCACACCGTGTTCTGCGGCGTGGTCCGCTTCAGCCACTTGGTGTAGACCAGGTCGTAGTACGCGATCGCGGCGACCGTCAGGCCGGTGGCCAGGGCGTTGGTGAACACCGCCATGATCGCGGTGGCGGCGGCGGCCAGCACCAGGCCGAAGACCAGGGCCGACCGCGGCGCCACCGTGTGCGCCGGCAGCGGGCGGCGCGACGTGCGCCGCATCACCTGGTCGATGTCCCGGTCGAGGTAGCAGTTCAGGGCGTTCGCGGCGCCGGCGGCCAGGGAGCCGCCGACCAGCACCGCCGCCACCAGGCCCAGCCGGGGCAGCCCCCCGGCGGCCAGCATCATGGCCGGCACCGTGGTGACCAGCAGCAGCTCCACGATCCGCGGCTTGGTCAGGGCGACGTAGGCGCGCAGCACCGCGGCCACGTCGCGGCGGACCACCAGGTCGGCGGGGCGGGTCGGCACGGGGACCCGGGCGGCCAGGGAGGCGGCCGGGCGCTCGGTGACGGTACTCACGGGCTGAGCTGCCCACCTTCCGACTCTGCGCGGCCGACTGGGACGGCCTTCGCGGCGGGCGCCGACCGACTGCGGTCCGCGCGTCCTCGCAGCACAGCGTACGCGGGCCGGTCCGGGAGGAGCCGCCGGGCCCGGGCGCCCCGCGCCCGCGGCGACCGGCGCGGGCGCGCGGCGCTGACCGGCGGCGCGGCGCGACGGCGGCTCCGGGCGGCGCGGCGCGGCGCGGCGGCGGCTCCGGGCGGCGCGGCGCGACGATCGGCGCGGCGCGCAACGATCGGCGCGGCCCGCAACGATCGGCGCGGCCGGCGGCTGTCCGCTGAGAGCGTACGTGCCACGCCGGACAGGGCCCCGGAGGTTTCGACCGGCTCGATAGGGTCAACCAGAAAGTGGCTCCGCCGACCGATGGCGGACCCCCCTCCTGCCGAGGAGCGCATCAACGTGGCTGACTCCACCGAACTCGCCTGGTCCGACCTCGACGCCCGGGCCGTCGACACGGTCCGGGTGCTGGCGATGGACGCGGTGCAGCGCGCCGGCAACGGCCACCCCGGCACCGCGATGAGCCTGGCGCCGGCGGCGTACCTGCTGTTCCAGCGGGTGCTGCGGCACGACCCGACGGACCCGCGCTGGCCCGGCCGGGACCGGTTCGTGCTGTCCTGCGGCCACTCCAGCCTGACCCTCTACATCCAGCTCTACCTGGCCGGCTACGGGCTGGCGCTGGACGACCTCCAGGCGCTGCGGCAGTGGGAGTCGCTGACCCCGGGCCACCCCGAGCACGGCCACACGGCTGGCGTGGAGACCACCACCGGCCCGCTGGGCCAGGGCGTGGCCAACGCGGTGGGCATGGCGATGGCGGCCCGGCGCGAGCGCGGCCTGTTCGACCCCGAGGCCGCGCCGGGCGAGAGCCCGTTCGACCACCACATCTGGGTCTTCGCCTCCGACGGCGACATCCAGGAGGGCATCAGCCACGAGGCCAGCGCCCTGGCCGGACACCAGAAGCTGGGCAACCTGGTCCTGGTCTACGACGACAACCAGATCTCCATCGAGGACGACACCCGGATCGCGCTGAGCGAGGACGTCGCCGCCCGCTACGCCGCGTACGGGTGGCACGTGCAGACCGTCGACTGGCGCGGCACCGACGGCGAGTACCACGAGGACGTCGCGGCGCTGCACGCGGCGCTGCAGGCGGCCAGGGCCGAGACCGGGCGGCCGTCGTTCATCGCGCTGCGCACGATCATCGGCTGGCCGGCGCCGAACAAGCAGAACACCGGCAAGATCCACGGTTCGGCGCTGGGCGCCGAGGAGGTCGCGGCCACCAAGCGGATCCTGGGCTTCGACCCGGACGCGCACTTCGCGGTGGCCGACGACGTGCTGGCCCACGCCCGGGGCGTGGTGCAGCGCGGCCGGGCCGCGCACCAGCGCTGGCAGGAGGCGTTCGACGCGTGGGCCGCCGCGCACCCGCAGCGGCGGGAGCTGTTCGACCGGCTGGCCCGCCGGGAGCTGCCGGCGGGCTGGGCCGAGGCGCTGCCGGAGTTCCCGGCCGACGCCAAGGGCATCGCCACCCGGGCCGCCTCGGGCAAGGTGCTCGACGCGCTGGCGGGCGTGCTGCCCGAGCTGTGGGGCGGCTCGGCGGACCTCGCCGAGAGCAACAACACCACCATGAAGGGCGAGCCGTCGTTCGTGCCCGCCGAGTTCGCCACCAAGGCGTTCCCCGGCCACGAGTACGGCCGCACCCTGCACTTCGGCGTACGGGAGCACGCGATGGGGGCGATTCTCAACGGCATCGCCCTGCACGGCGGCACCCGGCCGTACGGCGGCACGTTCCTGGTGTTCAGCGACTACATGCGTCCCGCGGTGCGGCTGGCCGCGCTGATGAAGCTGCCGGTGATCTACGTGTGGACCCACGACTCGATCGGCCTGGGCGAGGACGGCCCCACGCACCAGCCGATCGAGCACCTGGCCGCGCTGCGCGCCATCCCCGGGCTGGACGTGGTGCGCCCGGCGGACGCCAACGAGACCGCCTGGGCGTGGCGGGTGGCCCTGGAGCACACCGACCGGCCCACCGCGCTCGCGCTGACCCGGCAGAACGTGCCGGTGCTGGACCGCACCGCCTACGCCGCCGCGGAGGGCGTGCGTCGCGGGGGCTACGTGCTGGCCGAGGCCGGCGACGGCCAACCGCGGGTGATCATCGTGGCGACCGGCTCGGAGGTGGCGATCGCGGTGGCCGCCCGCGAGCGCCTGGAGGCCGAGGGCATCAGCACCCGGGTGGTGTCCATGCCCTGCCAGGAGTGGTTCTTCGCCCAGGACCGGGCGTACCAGGAGGCGGTGCTGCCGCACGCGGTGCGGGCCCGGGTCAGCGTCGAGGCCGGCGTGGCGCTGAGCTGGCACCGGATCCTCGGCGAGGCCGGCGAGGCGGTCAGCATCGAGCACTTCGGGGCCAGTGCTCCGTACCAGGTGCTCTTCGAGCAGTTCGGCTTCACCCCCGACCGGGTGGTGGCCGCCGCCCGGGCGGCCCTGTCCCGGCTGGGCGAGACCAAGGGCTCCACCACCGGCAACTGACCACCACCGACAACCGACCGCGACGTCCGGGCCCCGCCCGGGCACCGACCTCGACAACGGCGACTGAAGGGCATGCGATGACCGACAGACTGGCCGAACTGTCCGCCGCGGGAGTGGCGGTATGGCTCGACGACCTCTCCCGCGAGCGCCTGGTGACCGGGACTCTCGACCGGCTCCGCCGGGAACGGCACGTCGTCGGCGTGACCACCAACCCCACCATCTTCGCCAAGGCGCTGTCCGATGCGGAGTCCTACGCCGAGCAGCTGCGCGACCTGGCGGTGCGCGGGGTGAGCGTGGAGGAGGCCGCGCGGATGCTCATCGCCTACGACGTGCGCCGCGCGTGCGACGTGATGCGCCCGGCCTACGACGCCACCGGCGGGGTCGACGGCCGGGTGTCCATCGAGGTGGACCCGCGCCTGGCGCACGACCCGGAGCGCACGGTGGCCGAGGCGCGGGCCCTGTGGTGGCTGGTCGACCGGCCCAACCTGTTCATCAAGATCCCGGCCACCGAGGCCGGGCTACCCGCCATCTCCGCCGCGCTGTCGCGCGGGATCAGCGTGAACGTCACGCTGATCTTCTCGCTGCAGCGCTACGAGGCGGTCATGGAGGCGTTCCTGCACGGCCTGGAGCAGGCCAAGGCCAACGGGTACGACCTGCGGCTGATCGGCTCGGTGGCGTCGTTCTTCGTGTCCCGGGTGGACAGCGAGGTGGACCAGCGGCTGGACAAGCTGGGCACCGGCGAGGCGCACGCGCTCAAGGGCCGGGCCGCGGTGGCCAACGCCCGGCTGGCGTACCAGCGCTACACCTCCGTGTTCTCCGGGCCCCGCTGGCAGGCCCTGGCCGACGCCGGGGCCCGCCCGCAGCGCCCGCTGTGGGCCTCCACCTCCACCAAGAACCCGGCGTTCCGGGACACCGTGTACGTGGAGGAGCTGGTCGCCCCCGGCGTGGTGAACACCATGCCCGAGCCCACCCTGCACGCCTTCGCCGAGCACGGCGAGGTGCGCGGCGACACCGTCACCGGCGAGTACGCCGCGGCGCAGGGGGTGCTCGACGACCTGGCCCGGCTCGGCGTGGACTACGACGACGTGGTGGCCGTGCTGGAGCGCGAGGGTGTGGAGAAGTTCGAGGCCAGCTACGCCGAGCTGCTGGCCGGCGTGGCCCGCCAGCTGGAGGCGGCCCGATGAGCGGACCGGACCAGGTGGCGGGGCCGGACCAGGTGGCGGGCCCGGACCCGTTGGCGGGGCCGGACCCGTTGGCGCAGGTCGAGGCGGCCGGCGGCCTGGCGGTGCACGGCGCCGCGGCGGTGGACGCCGGCGCGCCGGCCTCGGCGCGGGCGGCGCTGGTCGCCGACGAGGTGCCCCGGCGGCTGGCCGCCAAGGACCCGACCCTGTGGGGCCCGGCGGCCGAGGAGGTCGCCAAGGTCCGGCTGGGCTGGGTCGACACCGCCGCCCGCAGCCGCGAGCTGCTGCCGAAGCTTGCCGAGCTGCGGGCCGAGCTGGCCGACCTGGACCGGGTGGTGCTGGCCGGGATGGGCGGCTCCTCGCTGGCCCCGGAGGTGATCGCCCGCACCACGGGGGCGCGGCTGACCGTGCTGGACACCACGGACCCGCAGCAGGTGCGCCGGGCCATCTACGGCCCGGACGCCGGGCCGGGCTCCGCGGCGGCCGGCACGCCGGTGGGCTTCGGGGCGGCCGGCGCCGCCGCGGGGGCGGCGGGCGGCGCCGGAGCGGAGGGCTCCGGCGGGCCGGACCCGGCCGCGGCGGAGCGGCTGCGCCGCACGGTCGTGGTGGTGTCCAGCAAGTCCGGTTCCACCGTGGAGACCGACAGCCACCGCCGGGCGTTCCTGCAGGCGTTCCTGGACGCCGGGCTCACCCCGGCGGAGGCGGGCCGGCACTTCGTGGTGGTCACCGACCCCGGCTCGCCGCTGGAGGCCACCGCCCGCGAGATGGGCGCCTGCGTGCTCACCGCGGACCCGGAGGTCGGCGGGCGCTACTCGGCGCTCACCGCGTTCGGGCTGGTGCCGGCCGCCCTGGCCGGGGTCGACGTGGTCGAGCTGCTGGACCAGGCCGAGGCGCTGGCGGAGTCGCTGGGCCGGGAGGCCGACAACCCGGCGCTGGCGCTGGGCGCCGCGCTGGGTGCCGCCGCGACCTCCGGCCGGGACAAGGTGGCGCTGGTCGACGACGGCACCGGCATCGTCGGGCTGGGCGACTGGGCCGAGCAGCTGATCGCCGAGTCCACCGGCAAGGAGGGCGTGGGCATCCTGCCCGTGGTGGTGGAGGCCCCGGACGCCCCCGGCGCCACGGGCGCGCCGGACGTGCTGACCGTGACCGTGGGCGGGGCGCTGCCGCCGGGTTCGGTGCCCGGCGGCGGGGTGCGCCCCGACCTGGCGGTCAACGGCCCGCTCGGCGCGCAGTTCCTGGCCTGGGAGTACGCCACCGCGGTGGCCAGCCGGGTGCTCGGCATCGAGCCGTTCGACCAGCCCAACGTGGCCGAGTCCAAGGAGAACACCGCGCGCATCCTGGCCGCGGGCGCGCCGCAGGAGGCGCCGTCGTTCACGGCCGGGGCCGTGGCCGCGTACGCGCCGGAGGGCGCACCCGGCGACCTGCCCGGCCTGCTGCGCTGGCTGGTCCGGCAGACCGGCGCCGACGGCTACCTGGCGGTGATGGCCTACCTGGACCGCGACGCCGACGCCGCCGTGGCGCGGCTGCGCCCGCTGCTGGCCGCGGCGTCCGGGCGCCCGGTCACCTTCGGCTGGGGCCCGCGGTTCCTGCACTCCACCGGCCAGTACCACAAGGGCGGCCCGCAGGTCGGGGCGTTCCTGCAGGTCACCGGCGAGGTGGGCGACGACCTGCCGGTGCCCGGCCGGGCGTACACCTTCGGCCAGCTGCAGGCCGCGCAGGCCGCCGGTGACCGGCAGGCGCTCGCCGGCCGGGGCCGCCCGCTGGTCCGGCTGCACCTGCGCGACCGGGCCGCGGGCGCGGCGCAGCTGGTCGAGGCGGCGCGCCCGCGGCCCGGT
>DATMJT010000580.1:0-13147 GCA_035553735.1 Pilimelia sp. | reverse complement strand
GGCTGCCGCTGGGCCCTGCGGCTGTGGATGTCGACCGCGGTCGTCTTCACCGGCACGTTCGGCCTGGTGGGCGTGTGGGACGGTGAAGACCTGCGCGGCCTCGTGGCGGAGCTGACCGACGAGCCCGACCCGAGGCCGGTCCCGTTCGCGGCCGGGCTGGTCCGGTGGGCCGCCGAGGGCCTCACCACCGACCCGGCCGCCGGCCGGGTCGTCGCGCACTACCTGCTGGCCGTGCCGTTGTGCGCCGCGGTCTGCCTGGGCGTCGGCGCGGTCTTCGGGTTGGTGTCCGCCTCCCGGGCGGCCGCCGGCGCGGCGGTCGACGTGACCGGGATGGCGCGTCCGGCGAGCCTGTGGCGCACCGACCGCCGGGCGGCCGGGGCGCAGGCGGCGACGGTGTTCGTGGCCGTCGCCGGCAGCGTGTTCCTCGCGGTGGCGGTGTCCGAGCGGCGGCTCGCCGATCCCGTCCCGGCGCTGCTGCTGGGGCTGGGCTGCGCCGCCGGCGCGGCCTGCTTCACCGCGTGGTTCCGGTTCGCCGTGGCCCGGGCGTACCTGTTGCTGCGGTACGGCGTGCCGTGGCGGCTGCTGGATTTGCTCGACGACGCCCACCGCCGCGGCGTGCTGCGCCGGGTGGGCGCCACCTACCAGTTCCGCCACGACCTGCTGCGCCGGCGGCTGGCCGCCGGGGGCGGCTGACGCCGCGCGCACTATCCTCGGCCGCGACGCCTCGGTGGCCAGCAGGCCCGCATCCGTCGTCGCAGGTAGGAGCCGCACATGCCGCAGCCGTACCGGGTCTTCCGGATCACCGCCGTCGCCGAGGCCGTCTCCTGGACGGGTCTGCTCGTCGGCATGTACCTCAAGCATGTCTCCGACACGACCGAGGCGGGCGTGTGGCTGTTCGGCCGCCTGCACGGCGCGCTGTTCGTCGCCTACCTCGCCGCCGCGGTGTGGGTGGCGCGCGCGGAGCGCTGGTCGCTGCCGCGCACCGCCGTGGCTCTGGCGGCGTCCGTCCCCCCGCTGACCACGCTGCTGTTCGAGCGGTGGGTGGCCCGCCGGCGGGGCGGTGCCGCCGCCCCGGGCGGCGGCCCGGCCGTCGGCGCGGGCGCCCCCCGGCGCCCCTAGGGGTGGCGTGCGGTCCGGGACTCAGGGGACTTCCAGGGCTGTCGCCGGGGTACGGCGCCGGCGTCGACGCCGTACGCTGCCCCGGTGACCCTGATCGCCACCGAGGCGCTGACGAAGCGGTACGGCGACCGGGTGACCGCGCTGGCCGACCTGACGGTCTCCGTGGCCCCCGGCATCGTCGGGCTCGTCGGCGCGAACGGCGCCGGCAAGTCGACCCTGATCAAGATCCTGCTGGGCCTGGTCGCGCCCACCTCCGGTGCGGCCCGGGTGCTGGGGCTGGACCCGGCCACCGACGGCGCCGCCGTACGGGCCCGGGTCGGCTACATGCCCGAGCACGACTGCCTGCCGCCCGACCTGTCCGCCGCCGAGCTGGTCACCCACCTCGGCCGGGTCAGCGGGCTGCCGCGTACCGCCGCCCGGGAGCGGGCCTCCGAGGCGCTGCGCCACGTCGGGCTGTACGAGGAGCGCTACCGCCAGGTCGGCGGCTACTCCACCGGCATGAAGCAGCGGGTGAAGCTGGCCCAGGCCCTGGTCCACGACCCCGACCTGCTGCTGCTGGACGAGCCGACCAACGGGCTGGACCCGGCCGGGCGCGACGCCATGCTGGGCCTGATCCACCGGATCGGCACCGAGTTCGGCATCTCGGTGGTGGTCTGCTCGCACCTGCTGGGCGAGGTCGAGCGGATCTGCGACTCGCTGGTCGCGATCGACGGCGGCCGGCTGCTGCGCGCCGACACGGTGTCGGCCATGACCCACGTCCGCGACGTGCTCGCCGTCGAGGTCAGCGAGGGCACCGAGGAGCTGCTGGCCCGACTGGCCGCGGCGGGCCTGCCCGTGGAGCGCGACGGCCGGCTGCTGCTGGTGCCGCTGGACGCCGACGCGGGCGAGCGCACCTATGACCGCATCCTCACCGCCGTCGCCGAGCTGGACCTGCCGCTGCACCGCCTGGACCAGCGCCGGCACCGGGTGGCCGAGCTGTTCGCCCCGACCGGAGCGCAGGAGGCCACCCATGCCTGAGCCCACCGGGCCGTCGGTCATCCACGACCTCGGCTACCAGCGCTACACCGGCCCCCGGCACGGGCGCCGGTACGTCGCCGGCTCCCTGTACGCCCACGGGATGCGCGCCGCCTTCGGCCTGGGCCGCAGCGCCAAGGCGAAGGTCTTCCCGTGGTTCGTGGTCGCGGTGATCATGATCGTCGCCGTGGTGGTGACCGCGGTGCGGGCCCAGGTCGGCCAGGTCGTGCTGGCGTACCACGAGCTGCCCCAGATGCTGGTCGTGCTGCTGGTGCTCTTCGGCGCCGTGGTCGGCTCCGAGCTGGTCTCGCGGGACCTGCGCAGCGGCGTGCTCCCGCTGTACTTCTCCCGGCCGCTGCGCCGCGCCGACTACGCCCTGGCGCGGTGGGCGGCCCTGGCCTCGGCGCTGTTCCTGGCGGTCGGCGCCGGGCAGCTGGTCATGTTCCTGGGCGCGGCGTTCGACGCCGGGTCCATGCGCGCCGTGTGGGACGAGTTCCTCGCCTTCGCCGGCGGCGTCGGGTACACCGCCCTGTACGCGGTCGTCTTCGGCTCCGTGTCCGTCTACATCGCCTCGCTGGTGAGCCGGCGGGCCGTGGCCGCCGGGCTGGTGGCCGCGGTGTTCCTGGTCAGCACGCCGATCGTGGCCGTGCTGGCCCTGCTGCCGTCGACCACCGCCAACCAGCTCGCCGGGCTGGTCAGCCCGGCGACCCTGGTGATGGGCGCCGGCGACTGGGTGTTCGGCCGCAACGGCGCGGAGTCCGACATCGGCGACTGGGGGCCGCTCTACGGCGCGGTGACGGTGGCCCTGAGCGGGCTGTGCGTGGCGCTGCTGCTGGCCCGCTACCGGAGGGTGGCCGTCCGATGACACACGCACACCGCGGCGGCGCGGCGCCCGACCCGCGCGGCGACCTGGTGCTCGACGGGGTCTCCCGCTGGTACGGCAACGTGGTCGCCGTCAACGACGTGACGATGTCCCTGGGCGCGGGCGTGACCGGGCTGCTCGGCCCGAACGGGGCCGGCAAGACCACGCTGCTGCACATGATGGCCGGCTTCCTGGCCCCGTCGCGGGGCAGCGTCACGCTCGGCGACCAGGCCGAGCTGGCGGTACACGGCCGGGTTGCGCCAGGTGGGGACGCCGCCGAGCGCGAGGCGGCGCACCCGTTCCTCACCGGGTACGAGTTCGTGCTGGCCAACGCCAGGCTGCACCGGCTGCGCGAGCCGGCCGCCGCCGCCCGGCGGGCGATCGACCTCGTGGAGTTGGCGGAGGCGGCCGACCGCCGGATCGACACCTACTCCAAGGGCATGCGCCAGCGCATCCGGGTGGCCGCCGCGCTGGTGCACGAGCCGCGGGTGCTGCTGCTGGACGAGCCGTTCAACGGCATGGACCCGCGCCAGCGCCTGCACATGATGGACCTGCTGCACGGGCTCGGGCAGCAGGGGCACACGATCCTGTTCAGCTCGCACATCCTGGAGGAGGTGGAGCAGGTCTCCGGCACCGTCCAGGTGATCGTGGCGGGGCGGCTCGCCGCCTCCGGCGACTACCGCCGGATCCGGCGGCTGATGACCAACCGGCCGCACGTCTTCGCGATCCAGTCCAGCGACGACCGCCGGCTGGCGGTGGCCCTGATCGGCCAGCCCAGCGTCACCGGGGTCGAGCTGGAGCGCACCGGCCTGACGGTGCGGGCCGGCGACTACGGCAGCTTCACCCGCGCCCTGCCCCGCATCGCCCTCGCCGAGGGCGTCCGGGTCCGCCGGCTGCTGCCGTCCGACGAATCCCTGGAGAGCGTGTTCTCCTACCTGGTGGAGGCCTGATGGACGGCACGATCGCCTGGATCACCGCGCGCGGGCTGTTCGGCCGGCGCCGGTTCCTGCTGCTGCTTCCGCTGCCCGTCCTGCTCGTCGGCGCGGCCGTGCTGGCCCGGATGGGCGGGACGGACCCCGCGCACTGGGCGGAGCCGGTGCTGCTGGGCCTGGGCTTCGCGGTGGTCCTGCCGGTCACCGCGCTGATCATCGGCACCGGCGTGCTGGGCGCGGAGATCGACGACGGCACGGTGGTGCACATCCTCACCAAGCCCCTGCCGCGGAGCCGGATCGTGCTGACCAAGCTGGCCGTGGCGGCCGGCGTCACCGCCGCGGCGGTCGCCCCACCGATGTACGTGGTGGGGGCGCTCGCCGAATCGGTCCGGTTCGGCCTCGCCCTGGCGGCCGGAGCGGCGCTGGGCGCCGTGGCGTACTGCGCGTTCTTCCTCGCGCTGAGCCTGGTGAACCGCCGCCCGGTGCTGCTGGGCCTGGTGTACGTGCTGGTCTGGGAGGACCTGCTGGGCAACCTGGTGGACGGCGCCCGGGTGCTGTCGATCCAGCAGTACGCGGTGACCTTCGCCGACCGGATCGGCGGCACCGCGCTGCTGACCGCGGGCGTGTCGCTGCCCGTGGCCACGGCACTGGCCGTGGTTATCACGGTCGGCGCCACGGTGCTCGCGGTGGACCGGCTGCGCTCCTTCAGCGTGGCCGGCGAGACCAGCTGACGCGGCCGGGGCTGCCGGGGCGCCCTGGTGGCGTCAGCCCGCCCCGAGCTGGTTGATCGCGTCCACCACCGCCGCCGGGTTGTCGGTCGGCACCTCGTGGCCGCTGCCCGCCGCGACGACCAGGCGCCCGCGGCGCGACAGGCCCGCCAGCCGCTCCTGCGCCGCCAGCCACGCAGCGGTCGTGCCGCGCTCCCGGCGCACCACGACCATCGGCAGGCCGCCGAGGACCGCCGCCGACCGGTCCACCGACGACGCGGTCTGCTCCTGCACCGCCGGCAGGTCCAGATTCTCCTTGGCCATGCTTACCTGCGACCAGGAGGCCACGCCCAGCGCCTGGAGCAGGCCGAGCCGCGGGTCGACGGCGTCGACCAGCACGACGCCGGCCACCCGCTCGCGGTGCCCGGCCACGTAGTGCAGCACCGGGTAGCTGCCGAACGAGTGTCCGACCAGGAGCACGGGTCGGTCCGGGTCGGCCATCCGGACCACGGCGTCCAGCTCCCGGTCCAGCTGCGCGGCGTCCCGCCCGCCGCCCTTCGGCGGGGGGCTGTCGCCGGCCCCGGGCCGGTCGTATCGGCACACCCTGCGCTCGTCGGGCAGCTTCTCCAGCACCTTCTGGAAGGACGCCGAGCCGGCCCGGTCGCCGATGCCGTGCACGAGGACGACGGCGGGTCCGGCCGTCCCGCGGCACTCCACCCGCTGCCGCTCCCCGGCGGCATCCTCCACCGCGCCCCAGGAGGCCGGCGAGCCGCACGCGGCCACGACGGAGACCAGGGCCGCGCAGACGGTCCGGCGGAGGGCGGTCGCGTACATCGGGACTCCGATCGACTGGGCACCTGGTGTGGCGGGCGGACCGCGCCGTCGGACGGCCGCCGCGGCAACCACGGTACCCCGCGGCCGCCGCCCCGCGAGGCGCCCGGTCAGACCACCGACACCGTGCACGTACACAGTGGAGGGCGGGCCGAGCGCCGGCGGGTGGCCGGCGGAGTGGCCCGCTGCGTGCGGTCAGCCGCGGAGGCGCGCCAGGCCGTCGAGGAGCAGGTCCAGGGTGAACTCGAACTCCACCTGGCTGTCGCACCAGCCAAGCGTGGGGTCGTCGGCGTCGTGACTCGCGGCCATCACCATGGCGGTCAGGTGCGGCAGCGCGTCGGCCATCGCGGCCAGGTCCGCCTCGACGGCGTCGACCTGGGCGCTGTCGCCGACCGACGCCGGGCTGAACAGCTCCTGCACGAAGCCCAGCGGCATGCTGCCGAAGGCGTGCAGCGCCCGGTGTGCGAGGTGGTACGAGAACCCGGCCCCCACGAGGGTGCCGACGATCCCGTCGTAGTACGCGAGCACGCGGGCCGGAACGGTCCGGCGCGATCCCAGCAGCCCGGGCGCCCACGGGTGGCGCAGCATGACCCGACGCGCGGCGAGGAACTGCCCTCGCAGCCGCGCGCGCCACTGCGCGCCGCCCGCGTTGCCGCCGGGGCCGGCGCCGTCGTCGGCGCTGGCGTGGTCGCCGAGCCGGCCGACCTCGGCGTCGAGCTCCGCGAGCACCGCCTCTACGACGCCGTCCAGCAGGGCCTCCTTGGCGGGCAGGTGGTGGTAGAGCGACATGGCCTCCACGCCGAGCAGGGCGGCGAGCCGGCGCATGGTGAGCGCCTGGATCCCCTCGGCGTCGGCCAGCGCCACCGCCGCCGCCAACACGCGCTCCCGGCTCAGCGGCTCCCGCCGCGCCCTTGCCGCCACAGTCTCCTCCCGCCCCTTGTTCGAACCTTACATCGTATGGTTACCTTACGACGTAAGGTCAATGGTCGCCCGTCACCGGCCACACCGCCTTCGGACAGGAGCCCCGATGCACCCGCTGATCCGCACCGCCCGCACGACCGGACTGCTCTACCTGGGGCTGGCCGTCACCGGCCTGCTCGGCTTCCTGGTCGTCCGGGCTCGGCTGTTCGACGCCGACGACCCCGGCGCGACCCTGGCCAACCTGGTCGCACACCCGTCCCTGGCCCGCGCCGGGGTCGCCCTGGGGCTGCTCATCGTCACCACCCAGGCCCTTGTCGCGGTCTGGTTCCACCGCCTGTTCCGCACCGCGGACCCGCTCGCCGCCGCCGGGATCGCCGCCTTCGGCCTCGTCAACGCGGTGGTCATCCTCATCGACACGGCGGTGCTGGCCACCGCGGCACAGCTCGCCCGCGACCCGGTCGGCGACGCGGCCACCGCCGTCCAGCTGCTGTACCTGGTCGGCGGCAACCTGTGGGGCGTGGGCGCGCTCTTCTTCGGCCTGTGGCTCATCCCGATGGGCAGGTGCGTGCTGCGCTCCGGCTGGATGCCGCGCCCCCTCGGCTGGATCCTCGTCGGCGGCGGCGTCGGCTACCTGCTCAGCGCGTTCACCGCGTACCTGGCCCCCGACGCGCCGGCCGTCGACGAGGTGCTCGTGCTCCCGGCCACCGTCGGCGAGCTGTGGATGGTCGGCTACCTGCTGGTCCGGGGCGTACGCCGGCGGGCGCTGGGCGAGACGGCGCCGAGCCCCGGCCCGCCGGCACCGATCGCGGCGTGAGCGCCGCCGGCACCGGCTGCGCGGCGCGCTACCCGGCCGGCGGGCTGGCCGGCAGCCGGACCTCGACGCAGGTGCCGGGGTCGCACTCGGGCAGCAGGCGGATCGAGCCGTGGTGCCGCTCCACAATGGCCCGGCTGATGGCCAGGCCGAGGCCGGCGCCGGGGATGCGCCGGTCGCGGGTGCGGCTGGAGCGGTAGAAGCGGGTGAACAGCCGGTCCTGCTCGTCCGGCGGGATCCCGATGCCGGTGTCGGCCACGGTGAGCGTCACCGCGCCGCCGGCGTCGTCGAGGGTGACGGTGACGGTGCCGCCGTCGGGGCTGTAGAGGGCCGCATTGGCCAGCAGGGCGTCGACGACCTGGCGTAGCCGGCGGGCGTCCGCGGCGATGACGCACGACGGCGGCGTCGTGCAGTCGATGACCAGCTTCTCGGGGAGCCGCTCGCGGGCGGCGGCGACCGCGTCGCGGACCAGCCGCGCCAGGTCGCAGTCGGCGATGGACAGGGTGGCGTGGCCGGTGTCGAGGGCGGCCAGGTCGAGCAGCTCCTCCACGATGTGGCGCAGCTGGTCGGTGTTGCGCTCGACCGCGCTGACCATCTGGCGGGCCTGCGGGCCCAGCTGCGAGTCGTCGAGGCCGCGCAGCAGGCTGGCGTAGGCCGCGATCGAGGTGAGCGGGGTGCGCATCTCGTGGCCCACCAGGGCCAGGTACTCGTCCGTGGTGCGGGTCAGCGCCAGGGTGAGCTCCTCGGCGCGGCGGCGCTCCAGGAACTGGCCGACCTGCGCGGCGACGCCCTGCAGCAGCGTCACGAACAGGTCCTCCGGCTCCTCCACGACATCGGCGAAGAAGCTCAGCACGGCCAGGACCCGGCCGCCGCTGGGCACCGGCACCGCCACCGCGGTGTGCATCCCGCCGGCAACCGTGACGGCCGACCCGGCGGCGGCATCCGTGCTGACGTCGCGGACCCACACCGGCTGGTTGGTGTGCCAGGCGCGACCGGCGAGCCCGTGGCCGCGGGCCAGCGAGTCGGGTACGGCCACCCGGCGCTCGTGGCCGGGTGCGTCGTAGACGGCGGTGCTGCGCAGCAGCTGCGCGGTGTCGTCGACGAGCCACAGCTCCGCGTGTGGCCAGCCCAGCGTGGCGGCGATGGCCTGCAGCACCCGCGGACCGGCCTGCTCGACGCTGGCCGCCTGGGCCAGTGCCTCGGACACGGCCAGTTCGCAGCCGCGGAAGCGCTCGGCGCGGCGCAGGTCGGTGACGTCGTGGGCGGCCAGGACGGCGCCCAGCGGCTCCCCGTCGCCGCCGGTGATGGGCTGTGCGTCGATGAGCACGATGCTCGGTCGCTCACCGGGGCGGTCGATGACGTTCTCCACGTCCCGCAGGTGCTCGCCGCGCAGCGCCCGCACCAGCGGCATCGCCTGCGGCGGCAGCGGCCGTCCGGTCGCGTCGGCGACGGTGGACGTGCGGGCCCACGCGTACAGGTCGTCGTCCGTGGGCAGCCCGCCGGCGATGCGGCGGAGGGCCTCGTTGGTGAACGCCAGCCGCCCGTCGGCGTCGACGGCGGCCACTCCCACCTGAAGGCTCTCCAGCAGCGCGTCGAGAAAGCGCCGGGCCCGGTCGGCGCGCTCGCCGGCCCGCTGCTCCGCGGCGAACACCGTGCACGCCCGCGCGCCCTCGTCGACTCCGGCCAGCTCGCCGGCCTGCCAGCGCCGGGGCCGGGTGTCCATCACCGCGCACACGCCGAGGATCGTCTCGTCCGCGTCGCGGATCGGGAAGCCGGCGTAGGCGCGCGCACCCACCGCGCGCAACGGGGCGTCCGCCGGCACGCGGTCGTCGGTGGCGACATCCTCGACGATCAGCGGGCAGCCCTCCCGGACGACCACCCCGGCCAGCGTCGACGAGAGCGGCACCCGCCGCCGCGCGTGCCACCCCTCGGGCAGTCCCACGCCGCCGACCAGGCGCATCCCGTCGGAATCGATCAGGTGCACCATCGCCGTCGGCGCCCGGGCGGCCCGCGCGGTGACCGCCGCCAGCGCGTCGGCGGCCTCCTGGCGCATCTCCGCCGGTGCCGGTTCGGGGTGGTCGATGGGCTCGCCGGCCGCGACACGGCCGAGCTGCCCGCCGGCGCGATGCCCACCCCACTCCATCCGCCCATAATAGGTAAAAGGCTCGAAAATCAGACGCGTTTCCCGCCCGGTCGGCGGGCGGCAGCCACCGGGCGGTAGGCGCACGCCCCGGCCGGCGGCTACGGAACCGCCGGTGGCACCGGGGCCGCGGCCACGACGGCGCCCCGTGCCCGCCGGTGTCACATCCGGGGCGCCGGCGGTGCTCTCCAGGTGTGAACCTCGTGGGGCATGGTGGCAGCGCACCGGCCGCCGCGCTGCCGTCCGCCCGGTCCCCGGACCGGGCCGGCGCGGCGGACCGGCGCGCCGAGCGGAGGGGTGGCATGGCCGCGTCGAGTCCCGCCCGGCGAGGGGCCGTCCGCGCCGACCTTGAACAGGTGTTCCGTGCCACCTACCCGCGGGTCGTCGCCGTCGCCGCCCGCGTGCTGCGCTCCCGGGACGAGGCGGAGGACGTGGCTCAGGAGGTGTTCCTGACGTTCGGACGCTCCGCGGTGCCGGCCGCGCAGGCACCCGGATGGCTGTCCGTCGCCGCCGCGCACACCGCGCTGAACCACGTGCGCTCCGGCCGTCGGCGCGCCCTACGGGAGGAGGCCGCCGGCACCGGCGAGGCGGTCTGCCCGGACGTCGCCGACGAGGTCGTCACCCTCGACGAGCGCCGCCGCGTGCGGGCGGCGCTGGCGCGGCTGCCCCGTAGGCAGGCCGTCGTCCTCGTGCTGCGGCACAGCGGCCTGAGCTACGCCGAGGTCGCGGCCGCACTCGACCTGTCCCCCGGCAGCGTGGGCACCACCGTGCGCCGCGCCGAGTCCGCCCTACGCAAGGAGTTGAACCGTCATGCGTCATCCGACTGACGGCACGCTGCGCCGGCTCCTGGACGAGCCGGCCGGCGTCGCCGACGCCGACCGCGAGCACATCGCGGGCTGCCCATCGTGCCTGTCCGGCCTGGCCGCCGCCCAGGAGGATGCCGCGGTCGCCGGTGCGGCACTGGGGCTGGAGGTCACCGCGGACCCCGACGCGGGCTGGCACCGCCTCTCGCGCGCGGTCGCCGTCGACGGGAGCCGCAGGCCGACCGCCGTGCCCGCCCGCCGGTGGCGCGCGGCGCTGCGCAGCCCGGTGATCGCCGCGTTCGCCGCCGTCGCCCTCCTGGCCGGGGCCGGCGCCGCCGCCGCCGGGGACTGGCTGCAGATCTTCCGCACCGAGCGGGTCACGCCGGTGGCGCTCACCCAGGCCGACATCCTCCGGCTGCCCGACCTGTCGGCCTACGGCGAGGTCGAGGTCACCGAGGAAGCCAACGTACGCCGGGTCGCCGACGCGGCCGCCGCCGCGGAGGCCACCGGCCTGGTCGTCCCGCAGGTGCGCCAGCTGCCCCGCGGCGTGACGGGGGAACCCGCCTTCCAGGTCGGCGGCCGGGTCAGCGCGGTGTTCACCTTCTCCGCCGACAAGGCGGCCAGGGCCGCCGCCGCGGCCGGCGAGACGCTGCCGCCACCGCCACCGGGTCTCGACGGCAGCCGGTTCCGCCTGGCCGCCGGCCCGGGCGTGGCCGCGGTCTGGTCGCAGGCGCGCGGCCTGCCGGCCCTGGTCGTGGCCCGCGCGGTCGCCCCGACGGGATACTCCTCGGGCATCCCCTTCGAGCGGGCCCGCGACTACCTGCTGGCCCTGCCCGGCCTGCCGGAGCACGTCGCGGCGCAGCTGCGCGGCTTCTCCGGCGACGGGAGGACGCTGCCGCTGCCCGTGCCGGCCGGGATGGTGGCGCGCTCCGCCGACGTCGGCGGAGCATCCGCCACGGTGCTCACCTCGCGGGACGGCACGATGGCCGGCGTGGTGTGGGTGGCGGACGGCCTCGTCACCGCGGTGGCCGGCTCGCTGAGCGCCGACGAGGTGTTGTCGGTGGCCCGCGGGCTGGGGCGGTGAGCGCCGCCCCCGCCACCGGGCGGGGCGGCCCGTCGCCCGACGCCGCGCGGCGGCTGCTCGCCGAGCTGCCCCCCGCCCCGGCGGTGTGGTGCTCGGGCCTGCGCAAGCGGTACCGGCGGCGCACCGCGGTCGACGGCGTGTCGTTCACGGTCGGCCGCGGCGAGGTGGTCGGCCTGCTCGGGCCGAACGGCGCCGGCAAGACCACCGTCATCAAGAGCCTGCTGGGCCTCGTCCGGCCCGACGCCGGGGAGGTGCTGCTGCTCGGGCGACCGGCGCGCGACCCGCGGGCCCGCGCCCGCGTGGGCTACCTGCCGGAGTTGTTCCGGTACCAGCCGTGGCTCACCGCCGCGGAGGTGCTGGCCCTGCACGTGCGGCTCGCCGGCGCCGCGGTGCCGGCCGGCGAGCGGCGCGAGTGCCTGGCCGCGGTGGGGCTGGCCGACCGCGCCGGTGACCGGGTGGGCGGCTTCTCCAAGGGCATGCAGCAGCGCCTCGGGCTGGCCGTCGCGTTGGTGGCCCGGCCGGAACTGGTGGTGCTGGACGAGCCGACGAGCGCCCTGGACCCGGTGGGCCGGGCCGACGTCCGGGACCTGCTGCTCTCGCTCCGGGACCGCCGGGTCGCCGTCCTGCTGAACTCGCACCTGCTCGGCGAGGTGGAGCGGGTCTGCGACCGGGTCGTCATCCTCGACCACGGCCGGGTCGCCGCCTCCGGCACCCTGCCGGAGCTGCTCGGCCGGCGCGAGCTGCGGCTGCGGCTGGACGGGGTCGGCTCGCGCGCGGAGGCCCGGCTGGCGGCCGCCGGCCGGCTCAGCCGGGACGGGGACTCGTTCACCGTTGCGCTGCCCGGCGACGAGGACCCCGCCACCGTGCCGGACCTGGTGGCCGACCTGGTCGGCCTCGGGGTGCGGGTGCACGCCGTCGAGCCGGGGCGGATCAGCCTCGAGGAGCGGCTGCTCGACATCCTCCGCGCCGGGCCCGGCGGCGAGCCGCGATGACCCTCCGGAGCGTGCTCACCGTCGCCGTACTCACCCTGCGGGAGGCCGCCCGCCGGCGGGTGCTGCGCGCGCTGGCCGTGCTCACCATCGCGCTGCTCGCGCTCAGCGCCTGGGGCTTCTCCCGGCTCGACTCCGAGTTCGGCGGGCTCACCAGCGGCGAGGCTCGGCTGGCGGCCGCCATGGTGCTCAACCTCGTGATGTTCGGCCTGAGCCTGATCGCCGCGCTGGGCACGGCGTTCCTCGCCGGCCCGGTGCTGGCCGGCGAGATCGAGTCGGGGATGGCGTTGGCGGTCCTGGCCCGGCCCGTCCGCCGCAGCACCGTGCTGCTGGGCAAGTGGCTGGGGCTGGTGGCCTTCGGCAGCGGCTTCGTGGCCGTGGCCGGGCTCGCCCAGTTCCTCGTCGTGCGGGCCACCGTGGGCTACTGGCCGCCGCAGCCGGCGACCGGCCTGGCACTGCTCGCCGCGCAGACGACCGTGCTGCTCACCCTGGGTCTGCTGCTGTCCACCGTCATCTCGCCGATGGCGTCGGGCATCGTGGCGGTCGGCCTCTTCGGCGCCACCTGGATCGCGGGAGTGGTCGGCGGCGTCGGCAAGGCCCTCGACAACGCGGGCGTGGCCCGGATCGGCACCGTGGCCCAGATGCTGCTGCCCACGGACGGCCTGTGGCGCGGGGCCATGCGCGCGTTCCAGGACCCGAGCCTGCTGACACAGTTCGGCCCGGCGTTCGAGGGGCACCCGTTCCTGAGCGAGGCCCCGCTGACCGCGACCTACCTGGTGTGGGTGGGCCTGTGGGTCGGCCTGGCGCTCGGCCTCGCGGCACTGTCCTTCGCGCGCCGCGACCTGTGAGCCCCCGCGCCCCGCGCCGTGCCGTCCCCGCGGCCCCGGGCGGCCGGGCGGGCCGCCGGGCCCGGCATTCGGGCGGGGCCGCGAGG
>DATMJT010000579.1:0-11225 GCA_035553735.1 Pilimelia sp. | reverse complement strand
CGGCCGGGGCCACCGGATGGCTGGTCAAGCCGGTCCAGCCCGAGCAGCTGCTCGGGCTGGACCGGCTTGACCAGCCATCCGGTGGCCCCGGCCGTCTTGGCCTCGGCCCGCTTGGCCTGTTCGGACTCGGTGGTGAGCATGAGGATCGGCGTGAACCGGGCGCCGGGGGACTTGCGGACCTCCCGGGCGAAGGTGATGCCGTCCATCTGCGGCATGTTCACGTCGCTGATGATCAGGTTGGGCCGCAGCCCGCCGTTGACCTTGTCCAGCGCCTCCCTGCCGTGGTTGGCGGTCTCGACGGCGAAGCCGGCCTTGGTGAGTACGGCCTTGAGGCTCATCAGGATCGTGGCCGAGTCGTCGACCAGCATGATCGTCTTCATGGTTCACTCCGGGGCGTAGGTGCGGTGGCGGGGGCGAGCAGGGGCAGGACGTGGGTGGCCAGGAAGGGGTCGTCGGGTGGGGCGCTCACCCGCGCGCCGAAGCGCAGCAGCGCCTGCAACGCACCGGTGTGCAGGTGCGAGCACTGGCGCAGGTTGACCCGGGCCCGCGGCGTGGCGCGCAGCCAGGCCACCAGGGGCTCGATGTCCTCCACGGCCAGCGTTCCCGAGACTGTGGCGACGCGGTCACGCAGGTGTAGCGGCACGGTGCAGCACCTCCCTGAGGTTGAGTACGAGCAGGACCAGGCCGTCGCCGAGCAACGCCGTGCCGGAGAAGGCGGGGTGGCCGGCGAGGAGGCCCTCCATGGGCTTGATCATGACGTCGACCTCGCGGTCGAACCGGTCGACGAGCAGCCCCACCTGGTGGCCGCCCACCCGCGCGACCAGCAGGTTGCGGGGTGCGTCGGCGGTGTCCCGCCGCATGCCGAGCGCCTGGGCCAGGTCCAGTACCGGCACCACGTCGCCGCGCAGGCAGATGACGTCCTGGTGGAGCACGCGGTCCAGGTCCGTCGCGGACACCCGGACCGTCTCCGCGACGGCGTCGACCGGGATGCCGAACCGCTGCCCGGCCACGCCCACCACCATCACCTGCGCGACCGCGACCGACTGCGGCAGCCGCAGCCGGGCCACGGTGCCGGCGCCCGGACGCGACCGTAGGGTCACGGTGCCACCCAGGGCCTCCACGGCAACCCGGACGGCGTCCATACCCACGCCCCGCCCCGACAGGTCGGACACCGCCTCGGCGGTCGAGAAGCCGGGCAGGAAGATCAGGTCCACGGCCTCCTCGTCGTCGAGGGCGGCCAGCTGCTCCTCGGTGATGAGGCCCTTCTGATAGGCCTTGCGCCCGACGGTGACCGGGTCGACGCCCGCGCCGTCGTCGGACACCTCCACCACGATCGCGTCCCCGTCGGAGAACGCCGACAGACGGATCTCGGCGCGCGCGGCCTTGCCGGCGGCGGCGCGAGCCGGCGGCTCCTCGATGCCGTGGTCCAGGGCGTTGCGGACCAGGTGGACCAGCGGGTCGCCCAGCGCCTCGATGACGTCCTTGTCGGCCATGGTGTCGCCGCCCTCGGTGACCAGCTCGGCGGGCCTGCCGAGCTTGCGACTGAGGTCGCGGACGAGCCGGGGGAAGCGGGCGAAGGCCACCGACAGGGGCAGCAGCCGCACGTCCATGACGGCGGACTGGAGCTCCTCGGCGATGCGGTGCATGCCGCCGTACTGGTCCTTGATCCGCCGCGCCAGCAGCCGATTGCCGAACTCCTCGTCGGCCGCCTCCGCCAGGAAGGTCAACCCGTTCTTGGCCACGTTCAGCTCGCCGACCAGCTCCATGAGCCGGTCGATCTTCCCCTGGTCGACCTTCAGGGTGCGGTTGCCGACCTGGCCGTGGTGGTCCACGTCGACGAAGTCGGAGGCCCGGCGCCGGGGACCGTCGTAACCGCCCGGGGTCGAGGCGCCCGCGGCGCCGCTCGGGTCGGCGGTGCCGGCCGGGTCGGCGGCGCCGGCCGGGTCGGCGGTACCGGCGCGCCGGGCGCCCTCCGGGTCCGCGAGGCCGGTGGCGCGCTCGGCGCGGGCCCGGTCGAGCAGGCGGCGGAGCGCGCCGGTCAGTTGGGTCGCGTCGTCGGCCGGGCGGAACACCTGGCCCAGGGCGCACGCCGCGGCCTGCACGGAGCTGTTGATCGAGGCAAGCCGGTGGCCGCGCTCGGGTTCGGACTCCGGCAGCGCCGTCACCGCGCGCTCGGCGGCGTCGAGGATGTCCAGGACGTCACCGCGGCCGACACCCGGCGCGGCGGTCGGTTGGTCGTCCGGTTGGTCGGGCGGCGCGGCGGTCGGTTGGTCGTCCGGTTGGTCGGGCGGCGCGGCGGCCGGTTGGGCGCCCGTGGCCGGCACGCCGTCGAGCAGGCGGCGCAGGGCGGGCCCGTCCAGCTCCATCACCTCCACCTGTTCGGGCACGTACCGGAACAGGTGCGCCAGCTCGCCCTCGCCGGCCCGGGTGGCCAGGGCGAAGCCGAGCAGGCAGGCGTAGTCGTCGTAGTCCTCCTCGGCCGGGCCCGGCAGTGCCACCAGTCGCTCCAGGGCGGGCACCTGGCGGAGCAGGTGCAGCGGGTCCTCGCCGCGGAAGAAGCAGTCCCGGTCGGGGGTGTAGCGGGCGAACCGCATGGTCGCCGACGTGGTGGTCAGCCACGAGGCCGTTTCGGCCAGCCACTCCGCGCCACAGCCGCCGACCCAGTCCGGTGCCGACCGAGCGTCGGTGGACACCCCGCCGGCCGGTGCACCGGCGGCCCGCACCGCACCGGTCGGCGCGGGTCCGGCCGACCCGCCGAGCGGGGCCCGCAGGCCCTCGATCACCCCGGCGGCCTCGCCCGCCGCGGTGTCCGGCAACCGGCCGGTTCCGGTGACGTGTGCCAGCCAGCCACGGACCAGGTCGAACGCGGCCAGCAGCTGGTCGGTCAGCACGGCGTCCAGCGTCAGCCGCCCGCCCCGCACGGCGTCCAGCAGGTCCTCGGCGGCATGGGTCAGCCGGGTCAGCTCCCCGAACTCGAACAGCCCGGAGGATCCCTTGATGGTGTGCGCCGCCCGGAAGACCTCGTTGAGCAGCTCGGCGTCGCCCGGGTCGCGCTCCAGCCGCAGCAGCCCGTCGTCCACCCGGGTGAGCAGATCGGCGGCCTCGGCCAGGAACTGGGCCAGTAAGGGGTTCACGGTGTCGCTTCTCCGGGCCGGTCGGTGGTGGTGGCCATGGTGAGCAGGATGGCCAGGCGGGCCAGCCGGCCGGGGTCGACGGGCTTGACCAGGTAGAGGTTGGCGCCGGCGGCGTACGCCCGCGCGGAGTCCACCGACCGGTCCTCCGTGCTCACCATGAGGATCGGTGCCACGCTGCCGACCGCCGCGCCGCGCAGCCGCTCGACGCAGGCGTACCCGTTCATCTTCGGCATGTTCACGTCCACGATGAACAGATCGAACCGGTCGGTCATGGCGCACTCCACGGCCTCCAGGCCGTTGGCGGCCTGGCTGACCCGGAACCCCGCGGCGGTGAGCACCTCGCTGTGGTAGAGCCGGACGGTCGCGGCGTCGTCGACGACGAGCACCCGGGCCGGGTGGTCGGTGGCGGTCATGCGGTCGCTCCCTGGGCGGGTCGCTGGTACACGAGGCCCTCCGGCAGCCGGCAGGGCGCGAAGATCGGTGAGATCCGGCTCATCGACTCGGAGTGGCCGAGGAACAGGTAGCCGCCGGGCCGCAGCGCGCCGTACAGGTTCTCGGCCGCCCGGCGGCTGGACAGCTCGTCGAAGTAGATGAGCATGTTGCGGCAGAAGATGACGTCGAAGCGGTCCAGGGCGCGCACGTCGTCGGTGTCGCACACGTTGACCCGGGAGAAGGTGACCGCCGAGCGGATCTCGGCGGACAGCTGCCGGTGGCCGCCGCCCACCTCGGTGAAGTGGCGGTACAGCCAGCTCTCCGGCACCCGCTGCAGCGAGCGCGCGCCGTAGACCCCGGTGCGCGCCTGGGTGAGCACGGCGCTGTCGATGTCGGCGGCGTGCAGCTCCACGTCCACGTCGGCGATCAGCGGCCACTCCTCGATCAGGCGCAGCGCGATGGAGTACGGCTCCTCGCCGGTGGAGCAGGGCAGGGACAGGATCCGCACCGGGCCGCCCCGCCCGGCGCGGCCCCGGTCGGCCAGCACCCGGGGCAGCACCGAGCGCAGCAGGCTGTCGAACTGGTAGTCCTCGCGCAGAAAGTAGGTCTCGTTGACCGTCAGCTGGTTGATCGCCTGTTGGATCAGGTCGGGGCGCAGGCCGAGGCGCAGGCTGGCGAACCAGGCGGCGAACGAATCCTCGCCCGACTCGCGGATGCACGCCTCCACGCGCTTGTCCACGAAGTACCGCTTGGAGTTGGCGAACTGGATGCCGGTGCGGCGGTAGAAGAACTCCCGGAACCGCTGGAAGTCCGCGTCGGTCAGCGCCGGCGAGATCTCCGCGCGGGGTGCGGGGGCCGTCGCGCTCACCGGGACCCACCCGCCGGCCCGGCATCACCGGCGGCCGCAGCGGCGTCCGCCGCGCAGGGCTCGTCCGCGGCGGCCAGCGCGGGCAGCGCGGCGTCGATGGTGAACCGCAGGAACGGGTCGTCGGCGAACCGGTCGCGGGTGCGCCGCAACAGGGCGGCGTGCGCCGCGGTGGCCATGGGCAGCAGCGCGGCCAGCGCCGCACCCACCACGTTGCGGTGGGTGTCCCCGGACACCAGCTCGACCAGGCGGAGTTCGGCGTCCGGCGCCGGCAGGTCGGCCAGGATCATCGCGGTGAGGATCCGCACGTCCGGGTCCGGGTCCGCGACCAGACCGGGCAGCAGCGGTACGGCGCCGCACGGCATGGCCGCGAGCGTCTCCACGACCGCCGTGCGCAGGCCGGCGTCCTCGCTGCCCAGGTGGGCGCACAGCGCCTCCGCGACCGCCGGTGTGTCGTGCCCCGCCAGGCTGGTCAGCACGGCGTCGCGCGCCGCCGCGTCGTCCTCGACCGCCACCCGGGCCAGCAGCGCCGGGACGGCTGCGGCGAAGCCGTGCAGGTCCACGGCGGCGGCGCGGCGGCGCTCCGGGTCGGGGTCGTGCAGCGCCTCGGCCAGCGCCGCCGGGTCGGCCGGCGCCGACGTCGGTGCGGCCGGGGCGGCGGTGGTGCGGCGTACCAGGGCCATGGTGGGCCTTTCCTTCCGTGGCGGGTCAGCCGACCCAGTCGATGATCCGGTCGGCGATCAGGTGGTTGGGCAGCACGCAGCTGGCGCCGCCGCGGCGCACCAGCTCGCCGGGCATGCCCCACACCACGGCGGTCTCCTCCGCCTCGGCGATGGTGCGCCCGCGAGCGGCGCGGACCGCGGCCATCTCCTCGGCCCCGTCGTCGCCCATGCCGGTGAGCTGGACACAGACCAGGCGCGCCGGGTCGAGGACCCGGCGGGCCGAGGCGACCAGCCGGTCCACACTGGGGTGCCAGCGGTAGTTCGCACCCGCCGGCACCGGCCGCACCACGAGTCCGTCCTCGCGCCGGGCCAGCACCACGTCGGCGTCGCCCCGTCCGATGTAGACGTGGCCGGCACGGGCCGGCGTGGGCCGGGTGACCTCCTCAACCCGCAACTGGCAGGTCTCGTCCAGCCGCCTGGCCAGCGTGGCGGTGAACGAGGCCGGGATGTGCTGGGCGACCACCACCGGCGCCGCCAGCGAGCCGGGCAGCCGGGACAGGATCTGTGCCAGCAGCGCCGGGCCGCCGGTGGACGAGCCGATCAGCACCGCGTCGGCCGAGCCGGTCGCGCCGCGGCCCGTGCGCCGCACCACCCGCTGCTGCTGGGTCACCTCACCGCGCTGCTCGCGCAGCCGCGCGGCCAGCCCGCCGGCCCGGCTGACCCGGGCCCGGGCGGCGGCCTCGACCTTGGCGACCAGTTGACCGGCCACCTGCTCCAGGTCCAGCGACACCGTGCCGCCGGGCTTGGGCACGAAGTCCACCGCACCCAGCTGCAGCGCCTCCAGGGTGACCAGGGCACCGTCCGAGGTCAGCGAGGAAACCATGACGACCGGCCGGGGCTGACGCTTCATGATCTCCGACAGGCAGGTCAGGCCGTCCATCTCCGGCATGTTGACGTCGAGGGTGACCACGTCGGGCTGAACGCGCGGGAGTTGGTCCAGCGCGTCCAGCCCGTTGCGGGCCGTGTGCACCTCGAAGCCGCCGCCGTCGGTCAGGATCCGCTTGATGAGCTTGCGCATCAGGGCGGAGTCGTCGACGACCAGGACGCTCGTGGCGGACAAGACGGTTCGTTCCCTTCTGCGGTGGGTGGGCGACTCAGGCGGCGGCCGGCTCGGGCGCCGCCAGCTCGTCCCACGCCTGCGCGTCGGCGTCGGCGAGCAGCTGCTCCGCCTGGATGAGCAGCAGCATCCGACGGTCGTCGGGCAGGTTGGCCACCCGCGACACCAGCCGGGCCTGCTCCTGCGACAGCTCCGGCGCCGGCTCCAGGACCGTGCGGGCCACCCGCGCGACCTCCGCCACCGAGTCCACGACGAAGCCGGTGCGCACCCCGCCCAGGATCAGCACGACGATGCGCTGCTGCTCGTCGCGCGGCGCCCGGGCCAGGCCCAGCCGGGTACGCAGGTCCACCACCGGCAGGACGGTGCCGCGCAGGTTGACCAGGCCGTCGACGAACTCGTACGTCTTCGGCACCCGGATCAGCGCGTCCGGGACTCGGATGATCTCCTGCACCGCGTCCACGTCGACGGCGTACTCCTCGCCGTCGAGCCGGAACACCACGAAGAGCTCCTCGTCGCCCCGGCCGTCGTCGGCCAGTTCCATCCCCGCCCCCTCCTCGGGCCCCGTGGTGTCGCCGTCGGCCAGCGCGGCCAGGTCGGCCCGTACCGCCGCCGTGTCCACCATCCGGTCGATGCTGAGCACCGACACCAGCCGCTTGCCGTCGTCGAGCCGGCACACCGACTCCACCTCGGTGCCGCGCCCGGTCCGGGCCACCACGTCCGGCAGCGGCGCCACCAGGTCGTGCGGCACCCGCAGCACCTCCCGCACGGTGTCCATGACCACGCCGACCACGGCGTCGCCCAGGGACACCACCACGATGCGGTTCTGCGGCTCCAGCGGCGTGGCGGGCAGCCCGAACACCCGGCGCATGCTCAGCACCGGCAGCAGCCGCCCGCGCAGGTCCATCACGCCGAGCACCCGCTCCCCGGCGTTGGGCACCCGGCTGACCTCCTCGGGCGCCTGCACGATTTCCTGCACCCGGTCGATGGGCAGCGCGTACTCCTGCCCATCGACCGCGAAGCTGACCAGCTCCAGGGTGTCGGTCAGCTCGTCGTCCAGGCCGCTCGTGTCGGCCGCGCCACCGGCGCCCACCGCCCGCTCGCCGCCGGAGTGCCGGGCCAGCAGCGCGAACTGCGAGCCGACCAGGCGGTCCACGTCCAGCACGGTGGTCATCTGGCCGCCGTCGGACTTGATGACCCCGACCAGCACCTCCGAGCGCACGGTGGCCTGCACCGTGTCGGCCGGCTCCACCGCCTCCGGGTCCACGCTCACCACGCTGGCCACCCGGTCGACGACGAAGCCCAGCGGCACCCCGCCGTCCACCACGATCACCCGGGTGGTCTCGTCGTGCTCGGCAACCTCCAGGTTGCACGAGGTGCGCAGGCTCACCACGGGAAGCACCCGCCCCCGCAGGTTGGCCAGCCCCTCCAGGCTCGGCGGCCCCAGCGGCACCCGGACCAGCTCCGGCATCCGGATGATCTCCTGAACGCGGCCCATCGGGAACGCGTACCGCTCGCCGTCCATGTCGAAGGTGACGTAGTCGGCGGTGTCCATCTCCTCGGCGTCGCCGGCGACCAGGTCGCCGGGCTCGGCCGTCCCGGGCGCGTGCGCCTCGGTTGCGTCGCTCATGATGTCGTCCTCTCCGCCTCGGGCGGGGCTCAGGCGGCGGCGTTCTGCAGCTCGTCGGCCAGGGCGGCGATCTCCTCGACCGCGGCGGCCAGGTCCTCGGCGCCCTGCGCCTGCTGCTTGGCGGCCGCGGCGGCCTGCCCGGCGAGCTGGTCGGACTCGTTGGCGGCCGTGGAGATCTGCTCCAGGCCCGACTTGACCTGGTTGAGGGCGGCGGCGATCTCCTGGGCGGAGTCGCGCACCCGCGCGTTGCCGGACCGCACCTCGGTCATGTCCCGCTCGATCTCCACCAGCCGGGCGGTGGTGGCCTTGGCGGTCTCGACCTCGGCCAGCGCCTGCCGGCTGGTCTCCTCCAGGTCGCCGCGCACCTCGACGATGCGGTCCTGGACCGCCTTGACCAGATCCTTGATCCGGTCGGCGTTCTCCGCGGAGTCACGGGCCAGGTTGCGGATGTCGGTCGACACCACGGCGAAGCCCTTGCCGAACTCACCGGCGCGCGCCGACTCGACCGAGCCGTTGACCGCCAGCATGTTGGTCTGGATCGACACGTTGGCGATCGCGTCGACGATCTTGTCGATCCGGCGGGAGACCAGCTCCAGCTCCACCACCCGGCGCGCGTTCTCCGTGCCGGCGCGGCCCGCCTCGCCGATCGCCTCGATCATGGCGTCCACGGCCGACTTGTTCTCGCCCAGCGAGACGATCATTCCGTCCGCCTTGTCGGCGGCGTTCCCACCCCGCTCGGCGGCGAGCTGCGCGCCCTGCTCGATCTGGTTCACCGCGCTGCTGGCCTCCTGGGCCTTGCCGGCGGCGTTCTGCGCGCCGGTGGAGATCTGGCCGATCGCGGTCGAGATCTGCGCCGCCGCCCGGTTGATCTCCTCCACGGCCGCGGACAGCTCCTCGGCCGCCGAGGCGACCTCCTCGGCGCTCTTGCTGATGTCGGTGCTGGTGCGCAGCCCGTCGGCGATCTCGGCCAGCTCCTCGGCGGCCTGCTCGCTCTGCTTGAGCGCCGCGCCCTGCTGACCCACCGTCTGGAGGGACTCCTCCGCCGCCGCCGACTGCTCCTCCGCCGCGGCGGCGATCTCCTCCGAGCGCACCTTGGCGGCCGCCGCCGCCTTCTCCGACTGCACCGCCGCCACGGCCATCTCCGTGGCGCCCTTCATGATCTCGGCCATGTCGGTGCGGATCTGGTCGAGCTGGGTGGTGATGCCCTTGCCCTTGTCGACCTCCCGGCGCGCCGTTTCGGCCGACTGCTGCACGCCGGCGGCGACCGTGTTGACGGTCTCGCGCACCTCGTCGATCAGGTCGCGAATCTGCCGGGCGCTGCGCTCGCTGGTCTCCGCCAGGGTGCGCACCTCGTCGGCGACCACGGCGAAGCCCTTGCCGTGCTGGCGCGCCCGGGCCGCCTCGATCGCCGCATTGAGCGCCAGCAGGTTGGTCTGGTCGGCGATGTGCGCGACGGTCTTGACGATCTCGCCGATCTCGTCGGCCTGCTTCTCCAACTCGGTGATCATCTGTACCGAGGCGGTCTGCCGGTCCGAGGCGCCCTCGACGTTGCGCAGCATGCCGTCGATGCCGGTCTTGGTGTCCACCAGGAGCCCCTGCAGCGCCCGGGACAGCTCCTGGACCCGCTCGGTGGCCTGCTGCTGCTCCTTGATGCGCTCCTCGACCTGGGTGACGACGGCCAGGCTCTCCTGCGTCGCGCCGGAGGACTCCTCGGCGCCCGTGGAGATCTGCTGCATCGCGTTCTGCAGCTGGCGGGAGGCCTCCGCCGCCTGGGCGTTCTGCGCGGAGATCTCGGCGGTGGCGGCGGCGATGCGCTCGGCGGCCTGCTGCTGCTTGGCGACCGAGCGGGCCTTGCGCCGGGCGAGGTCGCCGTCGCCGCGGGCGGTGGGTGACTGCGGGTGTTCGAGGTCGGTGTGCTTCAGGCCCTTGGTCGACCGACCGTTGGCCGAGCTGGTGGTCAGCGGCATCGCGCTTGTGGTCCCTTCCCATGGCTGTGCCGAAGGTGGTGAAGGCCACCGGCCCGCGTGGTGGCGGGCGCGGTGTCATCCGCGCGACAGACGCGTCGGTGTCGCCTTCTGGCCCGGCCGGTGGCCGGACGTTCGCCTATCGACCCGGGCCCTCGGCGGCTGTCGCGATCGGGCTACGCCGTTGGCGATGGCATTCTTCGGCCGGGCGGATGAATCGACCCACGGCGCGCGTCGGCCGGCCGGCTACCTGTCGGTAGCTAACGGGCATCGCCCGGCGACGCCTCGCGGTCCGGGCCGCCGCCGGCCCGGACCGGTGGGCCGTCCGACTCCGGCCGGGCCCGGGTCAGGATGCGCACCAGCTCCGCCGCGGCCGGGCTGGGTCGCTCGGGGGTCAGCACGACCAGCGTCCAGACCACCGGCTCTCCGGCCAGCGGTACGGTGCGCACCTGCGGGTGCGACCGCACGTGGCTACGCGCCAGCAGCGCGACGCCGAGCCCGGCCGCCACGAAGTCCAGCGCCATCACGGGGTCGTTGAGCACGTAGCCCACCGTGCGCGCTACCCCGGCGGCGGCGAACGTCTGGTCGATCGACTCCATGGCCGCCGAGCCGCCGTCGTCACCGATGAAGGTCTCGTTCGCCAGCATCTGCGGCGACACCGCGGCGTGGCGGGCGAGCCAGTGATCGCGTCGGCAGACCACCTCGATGGGCGCGCTGGCCAGCCGCTGGGCCCGCACGCCGGGGTGCGTGCGGCCGGGCTGCGGCACGATCGCAACGTCGAGGTCGCCGACGCGGACCCGCTCGGCCAGATCGCCGGCGTGGGCGCACCCGTACCGCACCTGGATGCCGGGGTGCTCGCACCGCAGCCGGGCCAGCGCGGCGGCCTGGTCCAGGACGCCGGGGGTGGGGATGGCCCCGACACGCAGCACCCCCTGTACCAGGTGGCCTGCCTCCTGCACGGCGCAGCGCGCGTCGGCCGCCGCCGCCAGCGTGCGGCGCGCCTCCGGCAGCAGCGCCCGGCCGGGCTCGGTGAGCAACACCTGGCGCGTGGTCCGCCGGAACAGCGAGGCGCCCAGTTCTCGCTCGAGTGCTCGGATGGATGTCGACAGCGCCGACTGGGCGATGTGGCAGCGCTTGGCCGCCCGGGTGAACTGGCCCTCCTCCGCGACCGCCACGAAGTACTCGAGTTGTCGCAGATCCATGGTCAAATCCCGGTGTGCGCGTGCCTCTCCCGCCACGACGGGCCCGCTGAGCCGATGCGGCAATTCTAGGCGCCGGCGGTGGCGCCCGCGGGCGGCATCACGCGGATCCGCCGAAGCGCCCGCTGCCTCGCCGGGCCGCCGGCCGCCGGTCACCGGTCGACGCCACCGGCGCGGCGGGTGTACCGCGCCGGTGGCGTCGCCACCCGGGGCACGCGCCCCGGC
>DATMJT010000578.1:0-9567 GCA_035553735.1 Pilimelia sp. | reverse complement strand
CCTGGCGACCGCCGCCGGCCGCTGCGCTACCGCCCGCCACCGCGCCCCTGGCCGCCGCGACGGCGGTCGCCAGGTGGGTCAGCAACGGGCCGCCCGCCGGAGCCGCTCCGCCGGCGCGCACATCGGAGAAGGCCGGCATCTCGCCACCGATGAGCACGGGCGCCCGGCCACCGGTCGCGCGCCCGGTCACCGCGCCACCGCCGCGGGCGGATCCGGCCAGCCGAACAGCGCGCGCAGCTCGGCCGGCTCCGCCAGCGCGTCGCCGCCCAGCTCGGCCCAGGCCGCCTCGCGCGCCGCCGCGGCATCGGGGTCGACCCCGTGCAGCTGCGGCCACTGCCGCCGGATGCGGGCGGTGCCGCCGGTGGAGGGATCCTCGCCGGCCAGCCGCATCGGGTCGCCGTAGACCGCCGGTGCGCAGCCGGCCACCGCGCCGTAGAGCACGGCGCTGCCCAGCCGGTTGGACGCCACCCGGCGGTGTCGGCGCAGCTCGGCGAGCTGGCGGTGCAGGAACCGGGTCTCGGTGTCCCGGCGGTGCCGGCCGCGGTAGCCGTGGCAGATCACGCGCAGGCCCGCGTCCTCGTAGCGGCGCCGGATGCGCCGGTTGCGGTACTCGTGCCAGTAGAGGCACACGGTGACCGGGCCCGGCTCGGTGTCCAGGATCTCGGCGACCAGCCGCCGGTGGTCACCGGCCACGCGCTGCTCCTCCCAGCCGTGGAACGGGTACCAGATGGTGCCCTCCCGCGGCGGCGGGTCCGCCGGCGGCGGGTCCATGGCGAGCAGGTACAGCCACGGGGCCCCGGTCACCACGGCGTGGCGGCGCCCCAGGGACCAGGCCCGCCGCCTGGTCTGCTCGGACCACACGAACACCGGGCTGCCCGGCACGTACGGGGTGCCGGGTCCCAACCCGTCGCCGATGTTCCAGCCGTGCTGCAGGTAGCCGCGGATGCGCGGCGGGTCGTCCGGGTCCAGTCCGCAGTAGGCGGCCAGGACGTGGGCGTGGCCGTAGAAGTGGTTGGCGTGGTGCACCGCCGTCCCCTCACCCGGCCAGGATCGCGCGCAGCTCGTCGACCACCCGGTCCTGCGCGGCCTCGGTGAGGTCGACGAACAGCGGCAGCGACAGCTGTTCGGCGTAGAAGGCCTCGGCGGCCGGGCACATCCCGCGCCGGTAGCCGAGGTCGGCGAAGACCGGGTGCAGGTGCGCCGGCAGGTAGTTCACCTGCACGGCGATGCCGGCGGCGCGCAGCCGCTCGTAGACCTCCCGGCGGCGGCCGTCGCGCACCCGCACCGGGTAGAGATGCCACATCGGGTCCACCCACGGCCGGCGCACCGGCAGCCCCAGGCCCGGCACGTCGGCCAGAGCGGCGTCGTAGCGGGCGACCAGGGCGGCCCGGCGCGCCTTGAACGCGTCCAGCCGGCGCAGCTGCGCGCTGCCCAGGGCGCACAGCACGTCGGGCAGCCGGTAGTTGAGGCCGAACTCGTGCACCTCCTGGTGCCAGCCGCCCTCGTCCGGGTGGCGCAGCCGGGAGCGGTCGCGGACCAGCCCCTGGCAGGCGAACCGGCGGGCCCGCTCGGCCAACTGCGGGTCGGCGGCGGCCACCGCGCCGCCCTCGGCCGTGGTGAGGTTCTTCGTGGGGAAGAACGAGAACGTGGTCAGGTCGGCCAGCGACCCCACGGGCCGGTCCCGGTACGTGGAGCCGATCGCGTGCGCCGCGTCGGCGACGAGCAGGGCGCCGGCGTCCTCGGTGAGCTTGCGCAGCTCGTCGTACTCGGCCGGGTGGCCGGCGTAGTCCACCGCGGTCACCGCCCGGGTGCGCGGGCCCAGCACCGCCCGCACGGCCGCCGGGTCGAGGTTGGCCGTGTCGGGCTCGACGTCGGCGAAGACGACTTTGGCGCCGTGCAGGGCCGCGGTGGCCGCGGTGGCCACGAACGTCATCGGACTGGTCACCACCTCGTCGCCGGGGCCGATCCGCGCGGCGGCGTACGCGGTGTGCAGCGCGGCGGTGCCGCTGCTGACCGCCACGCACGGCACCCCGCCGGCGCGGGCGGCCAGCTCGGCCTCGAAGGCCGCGACCCGGGGCCCGGTGGTCAGCCAGTCGCTGCGCAGCGCGGCCACGACCGCCGCCACGTCGGCGTCGTCGATCGACTGGCGCCCGTAGGGCAGCGTCGACGGCGTCACTGGTCGCCGGCCAGCAGCGCGCGCATGTCCTCCACCGACAGCCACAGGTCGTTGGTGTCGGACCGGTAGGTGAACCCGTCGGGCACCGGCTCGCCGTCGGCCGGCGGCCGGTAGCCCCAGCTGGCGACGGTGGGCTGCACCACGTACCGGTCGGGGAAGCGCAGGGTGCGGCGACTGTCGTCCGCCGAGATCATCTCCTCGTGCAGCTTCTCCCCGGGCCGCATCCCGATCTCGTGGATGGCCGCGTCCGGGGCCACCGCCTCGACCAGGTCGAGGATGCGCATGCTCGGGATGCGGGGCACGAACAGCTCCCCGCCCTGCATGGTCTCGAACGCGTCCACCACGAACCGGACCGCCTGCGGCAGGGTGATCCAGAAGCGGGTCATCCGCTTGTCGGTGATCGGCAGGCTGAGATTGGCCGCGTTGAGCCGGCGGAACAGCGGCACGACCGACCCACGGCTGCCCATCACGTTGCCGTAGCGCACGACCGCGAAGCGGGTCGGGTGGTGGGCGGCGTAGTGGTTGCCGGAGACGAACAGCTTGTCCGCCACCAGCTTGGTCGCGCCGTACAGGTTGATCGGGCTGGACGCCTTGTCGGTGGACAGCGCCACCACCCGGCGCACGCCGGCCTCGATGGCGGCGTCGACGACGTTCTGCGAGCCGTCCACGTTGGTGGCGACGTACTCCGAGGGGTTGTACTCCGCGGTGTCGACCTGCTTGAGCGCCGCCGCGTGCACCACGTGGTCGACGCCGTGCATGGCGCGCACGAGCCGGGTGCGGTCGCGCACGTCGCCGATGAAGCAGCGCAGCCGCGGGTCGTCGCCGAACATCTGGCGCACCTCGTACTGCTTCAGCTCGTCCCGGGAGAACACCACGATCCGCTGCGGATCCAGGTGGTTCAGCGCGTAGCGCAGGAACGCCCGGCCGAAGGACCCGGTGGCACCGGTGACCAGAATGGACGAGCCGGCCAGCACGCTCGACCCGACCGGGCCGGGCGACCCGGCGGCACCGGCTTCAGCAATGACACTCACGCGACGCTCCCCACGTCCGACCGTCTGGGCGGCCGAATGCGGCACACCCCCGACACGGGACGGAAGCATAACCACCGTCGGGCATCGGCAAAACGCTTCGGCGGCACCGCGCCAAGAAGCAAGCCCCAATTCATGCTTCGTTCAGAAATCATTGGTGTGACCGACGGCGGACCGGCCAGTACGGTGTTGCAGTTGCCCAATACCTGGAGAACCGCGATGACTGAGCTGCCCGCGACCACTGCGCCGCCCACAACCACTGAGCTGCACAGACTGCGCGAGGTGTTCCGCACGGCCCTGGAGCTTCCGCCGGACGCGGCGGTGGACGACCTGCGTTACCAGGGCAACGACAAGTGGGACTCACTGGCGCACATGGCACTCGTGGCGGCCATCGAAGATGAATTCTCGGTGATGATCGACACCGATGACGTGGTCAACCTCAGCTCCTTTGCGGAGGCCAGGCGAATCCTCGGCAAATACGGCGTGAACATCGATGGGTGAGCCGCGGGTCTGCCTGGTGACCGGCGCCTCGCGCGGCATCGGCGCGGCCGTGGCCACCTGCCTGGCCCGGGAGGGCTACGACCTCGTCCTGCACGCCCACGGTGCCGAGGGCGTCGCCCGGATCGCCGACGAGCTGGCCGCCAAGTACGGGGTGTCCACCGTGGCCACCCACGGTGACGTCGCCGACCCGGCCGTCCCGGCGGCCATGATGCGGGCCGCGTTCGAGCGGTTCCGGCGCCTGGACGCGCTGGTGGTCAACGCCGGCATCCACCGGGCGGGGATGCTGGGCATGCTGGACCACGCCGCGGTGCAGCGCCTGTTCGCGGTCAACGCGGTCGGGGCCGCCGCGACGCTGCAGGGCGCCGTGCGGCTGCTGCGCCGCGGCCGGGCGCCGGCCGCGGTGCTGCTCTCCTCGGCGCTGGGCACCGCGGGCGCGGCCGGTCAGGCGGTCTACGCCGCCACGAAGGCCGCGGTCGCCGGACTGGCCCGCTCGGCCGCCAAGGAGCTCGGCCCCCTGGGCATCCGGGTCAACGCCGTCGCCCCGGGCTTCATCGCCACCGACATGCTGTCCACCCTGGACGAGCCGGGCCGTGCGGAGCGGGTGGCTGCCACGGCGCTCGGGCGGCTCGGCGAGGCCGACGAGGTCGCCGAGGTCGTGGAGTTCCTGCTGTCGCCGCGGGCGGCGTTCGTCACCGGGCAGGTGCTCGGCATCGACGGAGGGCTGGTCGCGTGACCGCGCTCCTGCACCCCGATGCCCGGCTGGTCGACGCCCGCAGCGGCGGCGCGCTGGCCGGCGCGCGGCTGCGCGCGCGGGTCGACGCCGCGGCCGGGCGGCTGCGCACCGGCGACCGCCCCGCCGGGCTGGTCTTCGTCGCCGCGTCCACCGACCCCGACACCGTCGTGCGCTACCTCGGGGCCGGGGCGGCCGGGTGCGCGGTGGCCCTGCTCGACCCGGGCCTGGCCCGCCCGAGACTGCTGCAGTTCGTGGAGCGGTTCGCCCCCGCCGTGGTGGCCGGCGTCGCCGGGCTGGCCGGTGCCGCCGGCGGCCCGCCGCCGGGCTACCGCGCCGAGGACTCGGCCGCGCTCGGCCCGGTGTGGTCGCGGCACGCCGCGGGCGCCGCCGAGCCGCACCCGGATTTGGGGCTGCTGCTGGCCACCTCGGGCTCGACCGGGGATCCCAAGCTGGTCCGGCTCTCCCGACGCGCCGTGCTGGCCAACGCCGAGGCGATCGCGCAGAGCCTGGACCTCACCGGGGAGGCGGTCGCCCCGACCACGCTGCCGCTGTTCTACACCTACGGGCTGTCGGTGCTGCACAGCCACCTGGTGCGCGGCGCCACCGTGGTGCTCACCGCGGAGCCGCTGGTGCAGCGCCCCTTCTGGGAGGTGGCGCGGCGGCACCGGATCACGTCCCTGGCCGCGGTGCCGTACCAGTACGAGATGCTGCGCCGGCTGCGCTTCGACCCCGCCGCGTACCCGGGCCTGCGCACGCTGACCCAGGCCGGCGGCCGGCTGCGGCCGGAGCTGGTCGGCGACTTCGCCGCCCGGATGGCCGCGGTCGGCGGCGCGCTGTGGGTGATGTACGGGCAGACCGAGGCCACCGCGCGCATCGCCGTGCTGCCCCCGGAGCACCTCGCCGACAGGCCGGGCTCGGTCGGCCGTCCGGTGCCCGGCGGCGCGCTGTCGGTGCGCCGCGACGACGGCACCGAGACCACCGCGCCGGGCGTGACCGGCGAGGTCGTCTACCGGGGGCCGAACGTGATGATGGGCTACGCCGAGACCGCCGCCGACCTGGCCCGCCCGGACGAGCTGGGCGGGGTCCTGCACACCGGCGACGTGGGCCACCTGGACGCCGACGGGTTCCTGTACCTCACCGGGCGCCGCAAGCGGATGGGCAAGATCTTCGGTGTCCGGGTGAACCTGGACGACATCGAGCGCACCGCCGCCCGCTACGGCCCGGTCGCCGCGGTGGCCGGCGACGACCGGGTGCGGGTCTTCGTGGAGGGCGCCGACGCGTCCGCCACCCGCAGCATCCGCACCGAGCTGGCCCACTGGCTGGACACCCACTCCTCCGGACTGGAGGTGCTCGGCCTGCCGCGGCTGCCGCTGCTGCCCACCGGGAAGATCGACTACCGCGAGCTGGAGCGCCTGACATGACCGCCGGAGCCGAGCTCACGGCGTCGCCCAGGGTGTTCGGGCTGCCGCAGGCCGCGAAGGAGGCGGCCCTGCTGCGGCGGCTGACCGACCTGACCCACCACCACCGGCGGCGGTGTGCGCCGTACGCACGGATCCTGGCCGCCACCGGCCACCCGCGGCCGCACTACGCGCACCCGGCCGAGCTGCCCTGGCTGCCGGTGCGCCTGTTCAAGCACCACACCCTGGCCAGCATCCCCGACGACGAGGTCTTCAAGGTGCTGACCTCCAGCGGCACCACCGGGGCGCCGAGCCGGATCTACCTGGACCGCGCCGCCGCCGGCGCCCAGTCCCGGCACCTGGCCGCGACCCTGGCGACCGTGCTCGGCCCCCGCCGCCTGCCCATGCTCATCGTGGACTCCCGGTCGGTGGTGCGCGACCGGCGCTCGTTCAGCGCCCGCGGCGCCGGCGTGCTGGGCATGGCCACGTTCGGCCGCGACCACGTCTGGGTGCTCGACGAGCACGAGCGGGTGGACCTGAGCGCCGTGCGGTCCTTCCTGTCCCGGCACGGCGGGGCGCCGTTCCTCGTCTTCGGGTTCACCTTCCTGGTGTGGCGGCACCTGTACGAGGTGGCCCGCGACGCCGGCCTGGACCTGTCGCACGGCATCCTGGTGCACTCCGGCGGCTGGAAGAAGCTGACCGACATCGCCGTGGACAACGCGGAGTTCCGCCGCCGCCTGGCCGCCGACACCGGGCTGACCCGGGTGCACAACTTCTACGGCATGGTGGAGCAGATCGGCACGATCTTCCTGGAGGGGCCCGGTGGGGGCTCGCTGTACTGCCCGGACTTCGCCGACGTCGTCATCCGGGACCCGCAGACCTGGCGGGAGCTGCCGCCGGGCGAGCCGGGCCTGATCGAGGTGCTCAGCACGCTGCCCACGTCGTACCCGGGGCACGTGCTGCTCACCGAGGACCTGGGCGTGGTGCACGGGATCGACGACGGCGACTGGCCGGGCAAGCGGTTCTCGGTGCTGGCCCGGCTGCCGCGCGCCGAGGCCCGGGGTTGCAGCGACACCTACCCGGGAGGTGCGGCGTGAAGGTGCGGCAGCTGTTCCCCGCCGGCCCCACCGTCAGCGTCGAGGACCTGCTCGCCCACGCCGCGTCCGCCGAGGCTGCGCCGCTGCGGGTGGGCGACGAGCGGATCGGTGACTTCCTGGCCCGATTCGCCCGCCGCCTGCTGGCACCGGCCGTCGCCCGCCGGCACCCCGAGCTGGGCTCGCTGGGCTTCTTCCTGCGGCCGGCGGAGCTGGCCCGCACGGCGGAGCGGATGCGCGCCGCCGGCGGCGCGGAGGCCCTCGCCTTCCCGCGCGGGCGGATCTTCCATGTCCCGCCGGCCAATGTGGACACCATCTTCGTGTACTCCTGGGCGCTGGCCGCACTGGCCGGCAACGTCAACGTGGTGCGGGTCTCCGCCCGGGCCGCGGGCGCGGCCACGGCGGTGCTGGAGGCGCTCAACGAGACGCTGGCCGACGCCGACCCGGTGGTCGGGCGCACCCAACAGATGATCACCTACGGCCGCGACGACGAGGTCACCGCCGCGCTGAGCGCCTGGAGCGACCTGCGGGTGATCTGGGGCGGCGACGCCGCGGTCGGCGAGATCCGCCGGCACCCGCTGGGTCCGGCCGCCCGGGACCTGACCTTCCCCGACCGGGCCTCGTACGCCGCCCTGTCCGTGCCCGGCTGGCGCGCCGCGGAGCCCGGAGCGCGGCGGGCGGCGGTCACCGGCTTCGCCAACGACGTCTTCTGGTTCGACCAGGCCGCATGCGCGTCGCCGCGGGCGGTGTTCCTGGTCGGCGCGCCGGAGCCCGCGGAGCAGGTGCGCCGGGAGTTCCTGGCCGAGCTGGTCGAGGTGGTCGGTGCGCGCGGCTGGCGGGTGGACGCGGCGATGGCGGTGCAGAAGCGGGTGTCCGCGTACGGGCTGGCCGCCACCGGTGCCGCCGTGGCCCTGGAGTTCCCCGACCACGCGGTGACCGGCGTCGTGCTGGCCGGGCCGGAGTCGCTGACCCGGCAGTGGCTGGGCGCCGGCACCGTGCCGTTCGTCACGGTGCCGGACCTGACCGACGTGGTGCCCCTGCTCGGTCGCCGGGACCAGACGTTCAGCCACTTCGGCTTCACCCGCGACGAGCTGACCGCGTTCGCGACGGCGCTGGGCGGGCGGGGCATCGACCGGATCGTGCCGTTCGGCGCGGCGCTGACGTTCGCCGGGGTGTGGGACGGCTACGACCTGCGGCGCGAGTTCACCCGCCTGACCACCGTGCAGACCTGACCACCGTACCGACCCGGGCACCCTGACCCCACCGACCGGACACGCACGAACGAGGCGGCGCATGATGGATCTGAACCCGCGGGCGGCCGGGCTGCTCTCGGTCGTCATTCCCATGTACAACGAGCAGGAGGCGCTCGGGCCGCTGGTCGCGCGACTGCGGCCGGTCCTCGACGCGCTCGATGTCGGCTACGAGGTGGTGGCGGTCGACGACGGCAGCACCGACGCGACGGCCCGGCTGCTGACCGAGCTGGCCGACCACTGGCCGCGGCTGCGGGTCGTGCGCCTGCGCAGCAACGCGGGGCATCAGGCGGCGCTGACCGCCGGGCTGCACCGGGCCCGCGGGGACTGGGTGGTCAGCATGGACGCGGACCTGCAGGACCCACCGGAGCAGATCCCCGAGATGCTCGCGCTGGCCCGCCGCGAGGGCCTCGACGTGGTGTACGCCGTGCGCTCGGACCGGGGCAGCGACACCGCGTTCAAGCGCCACACCGCGGGCGCCTACTACTGGCTGATGCGCCGGCTGGTGGGCGCCGAGGTGCCCGCCCACGCCGGTGACTTCCGGCTGCTCAGCCGGGCCGTGGTGGAGGTGCTGCGGGAGTTGCCCGAACGGGTGCCGGTCTACCGGCTGCTGGTGCCCTCGCTCGGCTTCCCCAGCGGCACCGTGACGTACGTGCGGCCGCAGCGGGTCGCCGGCCACACCAAGTACCCGCTGCGCAAGATGGTCGCGTTGGCGCTGGACAGCGCGGCCAGCTTCTCCCCCGCCCCGCTGCGGCTGTCCACCTGGCTGGGCGCGCTCAGCTTCCTGGCCTGCGTGCTGCTGATCGCCTTCGGCGTGGTGGCGCACCTGGGCGGCCGGACCATTCCCGGCTGGACGTCGCTGTTCGTCGCGGTGCTGCTGCTCAGCGGCGTACAGCTGGTCTGCCTCGGCCTGCTGGGCGAGTACGTCGGCCGGATCTACGCCACCGTGCAGAACCGGCCGGTCTTCCACGTCGGCTTCGACTCCGCCGAGGCGCGCCGTCCCGAGCCGGCGGCGTCCCGCACCGCACGCACCGCGACCGAGCCGCCCGCGGTCGCGGCGCGCCGCTGACCGCGGTGACGCGGCGCGCGGCCGGCGCGGCGCTGCCCTGGCTGCTCGTCGTGGCCGCGCTGGCCGGCGGGCTGTGGTGGACCGGCACGCCGACGCCCGACATCGCCGGCTACGGGCTCTACTGGGCGGCGGGCCTGCTGCTGCCGGGCACGCTGGTGCACCGGGCGCTGCGCGGCAGCCGCGGCAACCTGCCGGAGGATCTCGGCTACGGCGCGACGGTCGGGCTGCTGCTGGAGCTGGCGGCCTGGGCCGGTGCCGCCGCCACCGGGCAGCAGGGGCTGCTGCGCTGGTGGCCGGTGGCGGCGGCACCGGCCCAGGC
>DATMJT010000577.1:0-13892 GCA_035553735.1 Pilimelia sp. | reverse complement strand
CCCCAGCCGCCCCGGAGCCCGGCCCGGCCGCCCCGGCCGTCGTCCTGGACACGTCCGTCCTGCTGTCCGACCCCGCCGCGCTGCCGCCGGGGTTCCGCACCGACACCAACGACGCCCGGATCCTCTCGGTGGCGCTCGGGCTGGCCGCCGAGGGCCGCGCCGTCACGCTGGTCAGCAAGGACATGCCGCTGCGGGTCAAGGCCGCCGCGGTCGGCCTGGTGGCCGACGAGTACCGGCACGGCCAGGCCAGCGACCCGACCTGGACCGGCATGGCGGAGCTGGAGCTGGCCGAGGAGCAGGTCGGGCAGCTGTACGCGGGCGCTGCGCTGGACCTCACCGCGCTGCCCGAGGGCTCCGTCCCCGACGGCGCGGACGCCGCCGCCCTGCCCTGCCACACCGGGCTGGTTGTCCACTCGCCGCGCGGCTCCGCACTGGCCCGGGTGCAGCCGGACAAGACCGTCCGGCTGGTGCGCGGCGACCGGGAGGCGTTCGGGCTGCGCGGCCGGTCCGCGGAGCAGCGGATCGCCCTGGACCTGCTGCTGGACGAGTCGATCGGCATCGTCTCGCTGGGCGGCCGGGCCGGCACCGGCAAGTCGGCTCTGGCGCTGTGCGCCGGGCTGGAGCAGGTGATGGAGCGGCGCCGGCACAAGAGGGTCGTGGTGTTCCGCCCGCTGTACGCGGTGGGCGGCCAGGAGCTGGGCTACCTGCCCGGCTCGGAGTCCGAGAAGATGTCGCCCTGGGCGCAGGCGGTCTTCGACACCCTCGGCGCGGTGGTGCACGAGAACGTGATGGAGGAGGTCCTGGCCCGCGGCATGCTGGAGGTCCTGCCGCTGACCCACATCCGGGGCCGCAGCCTGCACGACTCGTTCGTCATCGTCGACGAGGCACAGTCGCTGGAGCGCAACGTCCTGCTGACCGTGCTGTCCCGGATCGGCACCGGCTCGCGGGTGGTGCTGACCCACGACGTGGCGCAGCGGGACAACCTGCGGGTCGGTCGGCACGACGGCGTCACGGCGGTCATCGAGGCGTTGAAGGGTCATCCGCTGTTCGCCCATGTGACCCTCACCCGCTCGGAGCGGTCGCCGATCGCCGAGGTGGTCACGGACCTGTTGGAGGACATTCCCCATTAGGCGACGTCGGCCGGCCGGGTGGTGCCCGGATCGGGCCCTTCTGTGCGGATATGTGGGGTGGCAGATATCACATTGTGGTCGCGTCGAGGTGGCGCCCTGCCGATCGGTGCGTCAGGGTAGCTGGCGAGCGCACGCGGATCGATGCGCGGCGCGTCGGGAGACCGGCGGGCCCGCGCGCCGGGCGGCGCGGAACGCAGCGCCGCCGTACCCCGGCCCCCGCGGGGCGCGGCGCTCACGGAGGGCCGGCGCGTGCCGGAAGGCGCCCGCGGCCCGCCGTGACCCTGTCCCCGACGAAGGGAACTCTTCGTGAGTCGGCTGTGGAGCCGGTTCGGCCTTCGGGCGCTCTCCGTGGCACTGCTGATCGTGGCGGTGCTGGGCGGACTGCACCTGGGGCGGCACCGGGAAGCCCAACAGCAAGCGATCGAGGTCGACACCGCCGCCCGGGCCGAGGCGGCGGACCTGCGCACGATCAAGGAGTACGCCGCGCTGCGGCTCGCGGCCACGGCCCGCCAGCGGGAGGCCGAGCGGGAGGCCGGCGAGCGGGCCAAGCAGGAGGCCCGGCTGGCCGCCGAGCGGGTCAAGCGGGCCGAGCGCGCCGTGGCCAGCCGACGCGAGGCCGCCCGCCAGCAGCCGCCGAAGCCGACGGTGCCGTACCCGGGGCCCATTCCGTCCTCCTGCGCCTCCTACTCCGGCAACCGCAAGATCGGCTGTGCGCTGCTGCTCGACGCCGGCTTCGGTCTCAAGGAGATGCCCTGCCTGGACAAGCTCTGGATGAAGGAGAGCGGGTGGAACCACCGGGCGCGCAATCCCTCTTCGGGGGCGTTCGGGATTCCGCAGGCGCTGCCCGGCGGGAAGATGGCCTCGGCGGGTGCCGACTGGGAGAACAACCCGGCCACCCAGATCAGATGGGGCCTGGGCTACATCAAGGGCCGCTACGGCGCCCCGTGCGGCGCCTGGGCCCACTCCCAGCGGGTCGGCTGGTACTAGGCGCCCGGCGGTAGCCGCCCCCGCCCGGGAGAAACGGCCGTCGCGGACCCGGGCGGGGGACGGCCGCCGCCGACCCGGGCGAGCGCCGGTCGGCGCCCGTATCATCCGCTGATGCGAAGACTTGTCCGGACCGCCGCCGCCGTGGGCGTGGCGGTCGCGGTCGCGGCCCTGCCGTCGGCCGCACCGGCCGGCGCGCCCGCCGGGGCCGGCGGCCCGCAGCCGGTCGGCTCGGCCACGGCCGGCGGCCCGCAACCGACCGGCCGCCGGCCGGTCACCGGGGTCCCGCGGCCAACCGGCGGCGCCCCGGCGGCGCGGGAGCCCGAGGTGGTCGGCGGCGCCCCGGCGCCCCGCGGCCGCTATCCGTGGGTGGTGCGGCTGTCCACCGGGTGCGGGGGCAGCCTGGTCGGCCGCCGCCACGTGCTCACCGCCGCGCACTGCGTGGGGCCCTCGCGGCGTACCGGGGCGATCACGGTCACCGCCGGAGTCGCCGACCTGGCCGCCCCCGGCGCGCTGCGGGCGCGGTCGGCGCGGGTCTTCCGGGCGCCCGGCTACCGCAGCGCCACCCAGGGGCGGGACTGGGCGGTCGTGGAGCTCCAGCGCGACCTCGACCTGCCGGTGCTCCGGCTGAGCCCGGGCGCGGACCGGGGGATCTTCACCGTGCTCGGCTGGGGCGCCACCCGCGAGCGCGGCCCGGCCCAGCGGCGGCTGCGCGTCGCCCGCGTGCCGCTGGTCGGCGACGGGGTCTGCGCGGCGTCGTACCGGGCGAGCGGCTTCGACTTCGTGCCCGCGGAGATGCTGTGCGCGGGGCGGGCCCGCGAGGGCGGCGTCGACGCCTGCCAGGGCGATTCCGGCGGGCCGCTGGTCCGCCGGGACGACGCCGGCCGGTGGGTCCAGGCCGGCATCGTGAGCTGGGGGTACGGCTGCGGCCGCCCCGGTTACCCCGGCGTCTACACCGAGGTCGCCACGTTCGCCGGTGAGATCACCGCGCTGCTGCGCGCACGGAGCTGACCGCTGCGCGGCCGCCCGAGCGGTCCGGCGCGCCGCCGGCCGGGGCACCGCTGGCCGGGCGTCGACCGGCCCGCCCGACGGACCCGACGGGCCGCCCCGGCCGCGGGAGTCGGCCCGGCCCGGCACCGCTGCGGTTGTGCCGGCGGCGGCGCCCTGGTAGCCAGGGAGAGTGACCTTTCCCCGCTGGTCCGGCGACGACCCCACCCGGTTCGGCACCGACGCCTTCTACGCCGCCCTGGGCCGGGCGTTCGTGGCGATGTGCGCGACCGTCCCCGTGCTGTTCGCGGTGGAGCTGCTGGACTGGTGGCTGGGCGGCTCCCTCGACACCCGGTTCGGCATCCAGCCGCGCCACACCTACGGGCTGGAGGGCGTGGTGTTCGCGCCGCTGCTGCACGTGGACTTCGTCCACCTCTACAGCAACAGCGTGCCGCTGATCCTGCTCGGCACGTTCGCGCTGGCCGCCGGGGCCCGCCGCTTCCTCTACTCCACCGGCGTCATCGTGCTGGTGAGCGGGCTCGGCGTGTGGTTCACCGGCTCGCCGAACTCCGTGGTGGTCGGAGCCAGCGGGGTGGTCTTCGGCTACCTGGGCCTGCTGCTCATGCGCGGCATCGTGGAGCGCAGCTGGTGGAACCTGGGCGTGGTGCTGCTCATCGGGCTCCTCTACGGCTGGCAGCTCATCGGCGTCCTGCCCACCGACGCCCCGGTGTCCTGGCAGGGCCACCTGTTCGGCCTGCTGGGCGGCCTGCTGTCGGCGATCCTGTTCCGCCGCCGGGAGGTCGTGCCCGACCCGCCCGCGTGGTCCTGAGCCGCGGGGGCAGCGCGGCGATCCCGACGGCCACCGCGGTCAGCCCGACCGCCGCGAACGCGGCCACCCCGGGTCGACCGGTGGCCGGTGGCGCCGCCAGATCCAGCACGGCGGCGCCGAGCACCTGTCCGGCGAGGGCGGCCAGCCCGAACAGCAGCACCCCGGTCACCCGCACCAGCGCCGCCGCGGCCGCCACGAACAGCACGCCCAGGACGCCACCGGCGTAGAGCAGCGGGTTGCCCGGGGGCGCCCCGGAGGGCCAGCCGCGGGCCGCGAGATCCACCCCGAAGGCCAGCAGCAGCGCCACCGTGCCGGTGGCGAAGTTCAGCAGCGTGGTCGGCCACGCGCCGGCGGCCTGGCGGATCCGGCCGTTCACCGCCTGCTGCCAGGCCACCAGGGCGCCGGCCACGACCGGGACCACGACCAGCGCGGCGGCGTCGGGCGCGGCGAACCCGCCGGCGCCGGCCAGCGCCACCGCGGCGACCGCCAGCGCGGCGCCGGCCAGGCGGACTCCGGTCACCGGCTGGACCCCGGCCGGGCCGAGGCCGTGGCGGTCCACCAGCAGGCCGCTGACCGCCTGGCCGGCGACGGTGAGCACGGTGAACACCACCACGCCCAGCGCCGCCGCGCTCAGCCCCTGGCCGGCGACGAAGACCGCCCCGCACACCCCGCCGAGGCACTGCCACCAGCGCAGCGAGCCGTTCCGCAGGGCGGCGCGCAGCCGGGCCACGCCCCGCCGCCCGGCCGGCAGCGCCGGGACGAGCACCGCCAGCACCACCAGGCCGGTGCCGAACGACACGACGGCCGCGGCGATGCCGTCGTGCAGCTGCGCGCCCAGCTCCCCGTTCAGCCGGGCCTGCACCGAGGCCGCCGCGCCGCAGCCGGCCGCGAGCAGCAGCCCGGCGGCGCGGCCGGGTGCCCGGCCGCGCCCGGTGCCCGGCGCGGCCGCGGACCCGCCGGGGCGGGTGTCCGCCCTGCCGGTCAGGCCCGGTCCGCGTCGACCAGCGGCGTGCCGTCGAAGTCCACCGCCGAGTAGCGACTGAGCTTCTCCAGGCGGTGGTAGGAGTCGATGACGCGGATCGTCCCGCTCTTGGAGCGCATGACGATCGACTGGGTGTACGCCCCGCCCGAGCGGTACCGCACGCCGCGCAGCAGGTCGCCGGAGGTGATGCCGGTGGCCACGAAGAAGACGTTGTCCCCGGTCACCAGGTCGTCGGTGGTGAGCACCCGGTCCAGGTCCAGGCCCGCGTCCTGGGCCTTCTGCCGCTCCTGCGCGTCGCGCGGCCACAACCTGGCCTGGATCGCCCCGCCCATGCACTTGAGCGCGCAGGCGGCCACGATGCCCTCGGGCGTGCCGCCGATGCCCATCAGCACGTCCACGTCCGAGTGCTCCCGGGCGGCGCTGATCGCCCCGGCGATGTCACCGTCGGAGATGAACTGGATCCGGGCGCCGGCCTCGCGGACCTCCCGGATCAGCTCGGCGTGGCGGGGGCGGTCCAGGATGCACACCGTCACGTCGGAGACGCCGGAGTTCTTGACCTTGGCGATCCGGCGCAGATTCTCCGTCACCCCGGCGTCGATGTCGACGACGTGCGCGCACTCCGGGCCGACCGCGAGCTTCTCCATGTAGAACAGCGCGCTCGGGTCGAACATCGCCCCGCGCTCGGCCACGGCGAGCACGGCCAGCGCGTTCGGCATGCCCTTGCTCATCAGGGTGGTGCCGTCGATCGGGTCCACCGCGACGTCGACCTCGGCCCCGGTGCCGTCGCCCACCGACTCTCCGTTGTAGAGCATCGGGGCGTTGTCCTTCTCGCCCTCGCCGATCACCACGGTGCCGCGCATCGGGATCGAGTTGATGAGCTTGCGCATGGCGTCGACGGCGGCGCCGTCACCGCCCTCCTTGTCGCCGCGGCCGACCCAGCGGCCCGCCGCCATCGCGGCGGCCTCGGTGACCCGGACCAGGTCCAGGGCCAGGTTGCGGTCGAGATCCTGTGGCGTACGGGGCAGCAGCGACCCGGTCATGCGGCGCCTCCTCGCGTCTGACGTGGGGCTTTGCGGTGAGCAAATCCTGGCACGGCCGGGCCCTGAACGCGCGTTCGGGTGCGAAGAACGCCGCCTGATCACCCGGTATGTACCGCGCCCGGCCGGGCGCGCCGCGGCGCGGGCGGCTCAGCCCGACGACCGGTCGGCCTCCCGGGCCGACCGGGCCGCCTCCAGCCGCTGCCGGGCGCCGTCCAGCCAGCCCTGGCAGATCTCCGCGAGCTGCTCGCCGCGCTCCCACAGGGCCAGCGACTCCTCCAGCGTGCCGCCGCCGGACTCCAGCCGCTCCACCACCGAGGCCAGCTCGGCACGCGCCTGCTCGTAGCTCAGCTGCGGCTGGCCCGCGGCGGTCGGCTCACCCATGGCGGTCACGGTAGCGCCCGGCGGGGGCTCAGCGCGTCCCGCCCGCGGGCGCCGCGCCGGCCTGCGCCGGGGAGCCGCCGCCGACCGGGCGGTCCAGCTCGAACTGGCTGGCGATCGGGAAGTAGGCGCCGAGGAAGGTGCTGATCACCTGGTGCTGCTCGGTCGGGTCCACCGCGGAGTCGTGGAAGTCGTTCAGGCAGAACACCTCGTGCCCCCGCTGGGCCAGCAGGTCGTACAGCCGGGCGTGCTGCTCGCGCAGCCCGACGTTGACGAACGCGCAGCGCAGCGTGCCGACCACCGCCGTGCCGGTCAGCAGCCCGTAGTACTGCGCGAACGACGACAACAGTGCCACGTCCGTGGCGGACCGGGCCGGGCTGCGCATGGTCGTGTCGATGGCCTCGGGGAACTCGGCCTCGATCCGGCTCAGCGTGCTGCGCCGGTGCGCGTGCGGGGCGTGCAGGAAGGTGTGCACCAGGGTGCGGCCGAACCGCTCCTCCAGCAGCGCCCGGTTGCGCTTCGCCGCGGCCAGGAAGCCCTCGTCGCCCTCCTGCAGCGGCAGCGGCGGCACCGTGGTCGGGCTCGGGAAGACCTTGGGCAGCCCGCCGGGGGTGAAGAACAGGTCCGGCGGGATCGGCCGACCCAGGAACACGTCGTCGTTGAAGTAGAGGAAGTGCTCGGCCAAGCCGTCGATGTGGTGCAGCTGGCTCTCGATGGCGTGCGAGTTGAACGTGGGCAGCGCGGCCGGGTCCGTGAAGATCTCGGTGTGGTCGACCACCCGCACGCGCGGGTGGTCCGGGTCCAGCCACCCGGGGCGCTGCCGGTCGGTCACGATCCAGATCCGGCGCACCCACGGCGCGAACAGCTCCAGCGAGCGCAGCGAGTGCCGCAGCTCGTCGCGGCTGCGGTAGCGCGCCGCGGCGATGGCGTCCTGGTCCAGCTCCCGTCCGCCGGTGCCCAGCACCGCGGCCCGGCGGGCCAGCCACGCCGGGTCGGCCCCGTCGACCCAGGTGTAGACGATGTCGATCGGGAAGTCGACCTCGCTCACCAGCTTCTTGCCGAACGGGGCGACGCTGCGGTAGGGACGGCCGTTGACCTCCGTGTGGGCCGGGGTCAGCGCCGCCACCGGCAGGCGGTCGCCCCAGATCGTCGGGTTCGGCGCGACCAGCTCGTCGCCCTCGGCCGAGGTGCTCCAGAACTCCACGGCGCAGCCGGAGGCCGTGCCGTAGCGCAGCGTCTGCGACGGGGTGATCACCGGCTCGAAGACCCGCAGCCAGGCGGCGCGCGAGGTGACCTCCGCGGCCGGGGCCGCCACCGCCGGCCACACGCCGCCCGTGCGCTTGGTGGGCAGGAACGGCTCCACGTAGACCGGCCGGTCCGGGTAGCGGGCGGCCAGGGCGCGCAGCACCGCGGCCCGGTGCTCCTCGCGCACCGCGACCCGGTGCACGGGGCCGGGGTCGCGCAGCACGAAGTACTCCACGCCGGCCTGCTCCAGGGCGTCCACGACCAGGTCCAGGTTGGCCTGGGCGACCCCGGCCGGCGTGGCCTGCTCCTGCACCACGGTCAGCTGCCCCCGGGTCCACAGCAGGTCGGGGCGGCGCGCCTCCAGACCGGCCGCCCACGCCTCGACGTCGACCTCCGGCAGCCTGGGCAGCTGCGCAGGCCGGTCCCGGTGCTCCGGGCGCACCGGGCGGGCCGCGGCCGCGATCGCCGCCCGCCGCCGGTCGGGCCAGTCGGGCTCGCCGCGGCCGCGCAGCAGCTCCGCGTAGAACTCCTCCCAGCGCGGCATCACCCGGTCGGTGGTGAACAGCTCGGCGCGACGGGCCGCCGCCTCGCCCATCCGGTGCCGCAGCGCGGGGTCCTCGACCAGCTTGCGCAGCGCGGCGGCCAGGTCCGTGACGTTGTTGGGCGCCACCAGGAAGCCGGTCTCCCCGTCGCGGATCAGCTCCGCCGGGCCGTTCGGGCAGTCGTACGCCACGACCGGCACCCCGGCCACCATCGCCTCGCCGATGACCAGCGGGAACGCCTCGTTGCGGGAGGTCAGCAGCGCGATCGAGGCCTTCGACCACTCGTACCCGAGGGTGGGGCTCTCGCCCATCACCTCGACCCGGTCGCCCAGCGAGAAGCGCTCCACCGCCCGGGTGGCGCGGGCCAGCTCCCCGCCGCCGAAGATCCGCAGGCGCCAGGTGGGGAAGTCCGCGGCCAGCTGCGCGAACGCGGCGATGGCGTGACCGACCTGCTTCTCGGGGGTCATCCGACCGGCCCACACGATGGTGTCGGTCTGCCGGGTGGAGGTCGGCTGGTAGCCGTCCTCCAGGGCGTTGGGAATGACCTCCAGCCGGGGCGCGGCCGGGCCCAGCCACTCGGCGAACCACGCCCGGGTGGGCTCGGACAGCAGCACCATGCCGTCCAGCCGGGGGGTGAACAGCCGCAGCGGCTCCGCGGAGGAGCCGCGCAGCTCCGAGACCCGGTGCTCCTGGCACACGGTCGCCACGTCGCGGGGCACCAGCTGGGCCACCACCGCCAGCAGGGCCGGCGTGGTGGCGACCACCACGTCGGTCCGGATCTCGCGCAGGGCGTTCTCCAGCTCCAGGTCGGCCAGGACCGTGAACGCCGACTCCCACTCCGGGCGCACCCAGCGGCTCGGCGTGGCGGCCAGCGCGCTGCACACGTCGTCCGACAGCCCGCCGCGCACCGGGCGCGGGACCGGCCCGGTCTGGTCGACCAGGTACCGCAAGGTCACCCTGGGGCTCACCCGGAACGGCAGCTCACGTCGGCTCTTGAAGACGCTGATCACCTCGACGTCGTGCCGCTCCGCCAGCCAGCTCGCCTGCCGCAGCACGGTCCGTTCGGTGCCCCCGACCGCGTCGGCCCAGGTGAGCAGGAATGTAATCTTCACCGAGCTTCTCTCCGTACCGATTCCATGGCGATGCAGGCCAGCGCGAGGTTGCCGGCCGACGTGTAGTAGGGCCGCACCCGCAGGGCCGCGCCCTCGTCCACCCAGACGATCGCCGGCGCGATCCGCAGCACCTGCTTGGGGTTGGTCAGGTCGTGCAGCCGTCGGCCGACCCGGAACCGGCGGGAGCCGTTGACCAGCCACACGTCGAAGGTCGACTCCCGGCCGCTACCGGCGTGCGCCGCCAGGCCGGCGACGGGCAGCCGGACCCGCAGGGTGTCGCCCTCGCACGACTCCGGCGTCACCGTCACCACCCCGCCGTCGCGGCCCTGGAACTCCACGGCCATCGACCGGGCGGGCGCGACACCCACCATCCGGATCTCCACCAGGGCGGTGGTCCAGCTCAGGAGCAGCCGGTCCACCTCGGCCAGCGGCGGCGGCGGGCTGACCCGCAGCACGGTGCGCCCGGACCAGGCCACCTCCGGGACGTACCGCTCGCCGGTGATCGGCGCCCGCGGCGCCGCGACCGTGGGCCCGCCGGCCCAGCGCGGCGCCGGGGCGTGCCGCAGCGGCAGGCGGTGCCGCTCGCCGGAGGCGGTCTGCAGCACGCACTCCAGCCGCCAGCGGCGGGGACGGGTCACCGGGGAGGCGGCCGGGGAGTCCTTGAGCAGCACGGCGGCGGTCACCGCGGTGGCCCCCCCGTCCGCCGGGTGGACCCGGGCCGGGCCGGTGCGCCGCACGTCCCCCTGGACCACGTGGATCTCCGCCGCCTGGACGGACCCCGCGGGCAGTTGCGGGATCCGCAGGTCCAGGTTGAGCGTCTGCCCGTCGAGCACCCCGGCGAAGCGGACCAGCGCCGCCGGCCCGCGGGGCTGCAGCCGCTCCGGGAGCACGAACCGCCAGCGGCGGCGGGCCAGCGCGCCGCGGCCGGCGCGGTAGCCGCCCACGACCTTCGGCGCCACGGCGCGCAGCCAGATCCGCAGCGCGGGCCAGCGCCGGACCAGCTGGCGCAGCCGGTGAATGAGGACGCTCACCGCGCGGTCGCCTCCGGCTGGCGCTCCCACGGCCCGGGAACGGGGTAGTAGGCGGTGAGGAAGTCGCGCATGAGCACCATCTGGCGGGCGAAGCTGGCCGGGTCGCTGTCGGTGTCGTTGAGGCAGAACACGTCGAAGTGCCGCTTGGCCAGCACGAGCCGCAGCAGGGCCGGCGTGCCGGGGGCGGACAGGTCGGCGTACATGTACCGGATGTCGTCGATGGTGGCCTGGCCGGAGAGCACCGAGTAGTACTGGTACAGCGAGGAGGTCAGCGACACGTCGCCCGGGTGGCGGAACTGGTGGGCGGCGGTCTGGGCCAGCTCCTCGGGGAACCTGGCCTCGATCTCGTGCAGGACGCTGCGGCGCAGCGCGTGCGGCACGTGCTTGGTCTTGTACGTCACCCGGCGGCCGAACGTGGCGTTGATGAGCCGGCGGTTGTTCTTGCCCGCCGCCGTGGAGGGGATGTCGTGGGTGGGGCTCACCGGGCCGGCATCGATCTTGGCCCGGGACAGGTAGACCTTGGCCATCCCGTTGCTGTGGAAGAAGGTCTGCGGCTGGCACGGGTGCCCGATGAACACGTCGTCGTTGAGGTAGATGAAGTGCTCGGACAGGCCCTCGATGTGGTGCAGCTGGCTCTCGATGGCGTGCGAGTTGAACGTGGGCAGCCTGCCCCGCGAGCCGAACAGCTCCTTGTGGCTGACCACCGTGACCCGCGGGTGGTCCGGGTCCAGCCACGGCGGCACCTGGTCGTCGGTCACCAGGTAGATGTGCCGCACCCACGGCGCGAACATGGCCAGCGAGCGCATGGAGTAGCGCAACTCGTCGCGGGAGAAGAAGCGCGACTCGTTGTGCGACTGGCTGTTGACCACGTCGGTGAGGATGCCGAGCGCGTCGTCGCGCCGGGCCTGCCAGGCCGGGTCCTCGCCGTCCACCCAGGTGTAGACCACGTCGACCGGGAAGGTGATGTCGTCCAGCAGCGGGCCGACCATCTCCTCCCGGGTGCGGTAGCGCGGCCCGTCCGGGTCGGCCACCGAGGCGATCTTGGTGAACGCCGACTCGCTCAGTTCGGTGTCGGAGCTGTCCACGGCCACGCTGTCCGCGGCCCGGTTGGGGCGCGGGGCGTGCAGCACGCCCGCCTCCTCCGCCCAGAACTCCACGTCACAGCCCACCTCGACGCCGTGCACCAACGAGCCCGTGGCCTCCGTGTGGAACTGGCCGAAGCGGATCACCTCGGCGTCGCGCAGGCGCTGCCAGGCCCACCGGCTGCGGCCCGAGCGCGGCGAGCCGGGCCGGGTGTCGGACACCGCGGCCACGTACGTGGGGACCCGCCGGCCGACCTCGGCCAGCGCGGCCAGCGTCCGGTCGCGGGCCGCGCGGGGTACCGCCACGGCGGCGGCGAGCTGGTCGAAGCCGCGAACGCAGAAGTAGGGGATCCCCGCCGCGTCGAGGGCGTCGAGCACCAGGCGCAGGTTCGCCCGGCGGGCGTTGAGCGCGGTGCCGGTGGGCAGCAGCCGGGCGGCGACCAGTCCGCTCGGGGAGTGCGCCAGGACGCAGTCGGACGCGCGGAGAAACTCCCGGTGCCGGACCCGGGCGACGCCGCCGTGCACCAGGTCCGCGACGTAGGCCGCGGGCCCGGTGCTGGTCAGGCGGCTGGTGAGAAAGGAGTGCAGGCGCGGCGACATCCGCCGCTTGAGCCGGGCGCGCAGCCGGGCCGGCACGATCGTGCTGTACGCCCGCAGGATCCGCGACCGCGCCGGCGGACGTAGCACCTGGCCGGGCTTGCCCCCCTTGGTCCCCGGAGTGGAGTCCGTCATCGCCAGCGATCCGATTTCCTGTCGGTTGGACGGCACGCCGCCGTCGTCCTGGTGCACGAGAGTCTGACCTGCGCCGAAGCCGCGACACCCCGGCTGGTCACCGGCATCGGGGGCGCGCGTTCGACGCGGATCGTTACGGTAACAGTACGTTCGCACGCCGGACAACCGCCGTACGGGCCGCCGCAGCCACCCTGGGTTACGGGCGGCCGACGGCCGTCCCGGCCCCCGCATCCGCTGCTCACCTGGCCTGGTGCGGGCGGCCGCCGGCCCGGCTCGACCCGAGCGATATTACTCCCGGTTCACCCTTCGAATACGGCACGTCGTCGTCGGCGTGCCGGCCATGGTCGGGCATCGTTGCCGTGCCGTGCCGTGCCGTGCGTTGCCGGGCGGCGCGGTGCCTGCCGGGCGGTGTCCGGGCGCCGGGTCGGGCCCCAGGTTGCCCCGGGCCGCTCAGGCGTCGGTGGCGTCCACCGTGGCGGCGACCTCTCCTGCGGCCAGCCGGATGCGCAGCCGGTCGCCCGGCCGCGCCTGCGCCGCGGTGCGCAGCACTCCGCCGTGCGGGTCCTGCACGATCGCGTAGCCGCGCTGGAGGGTGGCCGCCGGGGACAGCGCCCGCAGCCGGGCCACGGTGTGGACCAGGTCGCCGGCCGCCACCTCCAGCCGGTGCCCGAGGCACCTGCCGGCCCGCTCGCGCAGTGCGGTGACGTCGGCGCGCCGCGCGTCGAGCAGCACCTGCGGCCGCGCCAGCACCGGTCGGCTGCGCAGGGCCTCGATGCGCTGCCGCTCCCGCTCCAGCAGGTGGCCCACGCCGCGGTCCAGGCGCTGCCGGGCCTGGGCGATGAGGCGCCGCTCCTCGGCGAGGTCGGGCACCACCCGCTTGGCGGCGTCGGTCGGCGTCGAGGCGCGCACGTCGGCGACGTAGTCGACCAGCGGCGCGTCGGTCTCGTGCCCGATCGCGGTGACCACCGGCGTGCGGCAGCCGAACACCGCCCGGCACAGCGCCTCGTCGGAGAACGGCAGCAGGTCCTCGGTGGAGCCGCCGCCCCGGGCCAGCACGATGACGTCGACGTCCTCGTCGGCGTCGAGCACCCGGAGCGCGTCGATGATCTGCGACACCGCCGACGGTCCCTGCACCGCCACGTTCACCACCCGGAAGTCCACCGCGGGCCAGCGCCGTCGGGCGTTGGTCAGCACGTCGCGCTCGGCGGCGGAGGCACGGCCGGTGATCAGGCCGACCCGGTGGGGCAGGAAGGGCGGCCGCCGTTTGCGTTCCCGGGCGAACAGCCCCTCGGCGGCGAGCAGCTTCTTCAGCTTCTCGACGCGGGCCAGCAGCTCGCCGACGCCCACCTGGCGGATCTGGTCCGCGCGCAGGCTCAGCGAGCCGCGCCCGGGGTAGAACTCGGGCTTGGCGTGCACCACCACGCGGGCGCCGTCGGCCAGGCCCGGGGCGCCGAGGTCCAGCACGTCGCGGCTGGCGGTGACCGTGAGGCTCAGGTCCGCGGCCGGGTCGCGCAGGGTCAGGAAGACCGTGCTCGTGCCGGGGCGGCGGGTGAGCTGAGTCACCTGGCCGTCGACCCAGACCCAGCCCAGCCGGGCGATCCACGCGCCGATCTTCTGGCTGACCACCCGCACCGGCCAGGGCTCCTCCGCGCTGCTGCGGCCCTCGGCCGTGGGGAGGTCGGCGGCGGGGCGCGAGGCGCGATCGGTCACCGGGCCAGCGTACGGCGCCGGCCGGGTCAGATCTTGGCGCGTTCGGGCTGCCACCGGGCGACGGGTCGCCGGGATCCACGCAGGGCGGGCCGGCCCCGGCCCCGGCCC
>DATMJT010000576.1:0-8151 GCA_035553735.1 Pilimelia sp. | reverse complement strand
TCGCGCACCTCGCCGCCGTTCTGGATGGGCAGGACGAGCCGGGCGCAGCAATGCTGATTGCGGTGATTGTCGGCACGGGCGGCATCGGTAAGACGTGGCTGGCCCTCCAGTGGGCGTATCAGCACCTGGACCGCTTCCCCGACGGCCAGCTCCATGTGAATCTGCGCGGTTTTGATCCCAGCGGAAGCCCGGTGCCGCCGGCGATGGTGATGCGCGGGTTCCTCGATGCCCTCGGCGTCGAGTCCACCCGCATTCCTTCAGAGCTGGATGCCCAGATCGGTCTGTACCGAAGCCTCCTCGCCGGCCGGCGCATGCTGGTCGTGCTGGACAATGCCCGTGACACCGCGCAGGTTGCCGCGCTGCTTCCGGGCAGCCCGACCTGCGTGGTACTGGTCACCAGCCGTCACCGCCTGGACGGCCTGACCACGGCGCACGGCGCCCGACTGCTCCACCTCGGTTTCCTCACCGACGACGAGGCGCGGGAACTCCTGGCCAGCCGCATCGGCCGGGAGCGGTTCCACGCGGAGCCCGACGCGGTGGAGGAACTTCTCGCCTACTGCGCGGGACTTCCGCTGGCGGTCAGCGTTGCCGCAGCCCGCGTGGGGCGCCAGCCCCAGTTCCCGCTCAACGCGCTGGTCGAGGAACTGCGCGACCGCCGCGGCCGGCTGGACGCTCTGGAAACCGGCGACAGTCCGGCAAGTCTTCGGGCCGTGTTGTCCTGGTCATACCACATGATGTCGCCGACCACCGGGGCCGCATTCGGGCTGTTGGGGCTGGCGCCCGGGAACGACATCAGCCTGTACGCCGCAGCCAGTCTCCTGGGACTGTCCACGGCCGACGCTCGTCTCATGCTGCGCGAGCTTGACCACGGGCACCTGGTGCAGCAGCACGCCCCGGGCCGTTACCGGATGCACGACCTGGTGCACCTGTACGCAATGGACCGTACCGGCCACGACCATGCGGAGGAGAGTCGGGCCCGGGCGATGCGCCGGCTGATCGACTTCTATGTCCACACGGCGTTTGCCGCCGACCGGCTCCTTCAACCCCTGCTGCCGCCAGTCAAGCTCGGGGAACCCGTCACCGGCTGCCAGCCCTGTCCGCTGCCCGACCAGCGGGCCGCGCTGGCGTGGTTCACCGTCGAGCGCGCCAACCTGCTGGCCGCTCAGGACCTTGCCGCCGCCAGGGGTTGGGCCGAATCGGTTTACCAGCTGGCCTGGGTCCTGACCACCTTCCTCTACCGGCAGGGGGACTTCCACGCGGTACTTGCCGTTTGGCAGGCAGGCCAGACCGCCGCGCAGCAGGTGAACGACCCGGTCACCCAGACCGGTGCCCACCAGCTCCTCGGCGCGGTCTTCACCGAGCTGGGCAGGCACACCGACGCCCTGCGGCACCTCACCTTGGCCCAGGACCTCGGCGACCTCTCCGGACAGGCATATACCCACCACTCGCTGGGCTGGTTCTGGTCCCTGCAGGGCGACAACCGGCGCGCGGTCGAGCACGCCAGCCGAGCCTTGCAGCTATGCCGCTCCCTTGCCCTGCCGGCGGGTGAAACCCGTCAGCTCACCCTCATCAGCTGGTACCACGCGCAGCTGGGCGACCACGAGAGCGCCCGCACCTCCGGCGAACGTGCGCTGCGCATGGCGCGGCGCCATCAGTACCGGGAGGACGAGGCCCTCGCGATGGGCATCCTCGGCTACATCGCCCAACACACGGGCCAATACACCGCAGCCGTCGACTGGTTCGAGCAGTCCCACGCCCTACTGCGCCGCGTCGGCAGCACCTATTTCGAAGCGACGGTCCTGGATGCCCTCGGACGAGTCAACACCATACTCGGCGAGCCGGAGGCGGCGTATCGCGCCTGGCAACGGGCCCTGCAGCTGTGCCAGCAGCAGCACCGGACGGCCGACGTCGACCGGATCCAGCGGCAGCTCGACGCACTGCACCTCCGTCAACCTGACCTCCCCGACGCTTGACCGCCAACCTTCACCCGCAGCTCTCCCACAGCTCGGACGGGCGGCACGGGTGGGTTGGAAAAGGTTGCAGGCATTCTGGATCGATCGTTGACACTCGGTCAACATTTTCGACTACACAGCCGCACTAGCGTTGCCGAGCGTCGACGGCGCGGCGCGACGGGCCGTCTTACGCAACCGTGGTGGTTTATGCAGCACGAGGCAGACCCGGCACCACAAGAGTGATCGCCATACCTCAACCAAGCCAAGGAGTTCCGGTGTGCAAGCCTTCCCAACGGGAGAGTTGGTGGGTCAGATGAAATTCGGAATGCTTCGGAAGGTCGCCGCTGCCGTCGTTGGGGTTGCCGTGGTCCTTCCGGCAAGCACTCAACCGGCGCGGGCACAGGACAACGACGCATACATCGACGTCGCCATCGAGGTCCTGTCCAGCCTGCTCGACAAGGCGGCCGACGGCGGGGTGAGCCCATCAGAGGTTCTCCTACTGGTCCAGGAGCTGAAGGGCGCGATCGACGGCGTCAAGGTGGATGTGGTCGCCCGCCTGGACGCGCAGGTGGTCACCGAGGTACGGGCCAGGACGGATGCCGCGGTGGCGAAGGTGCACTTCCTGAACAACCGGTTCACCGCGGGCCCGTACGCCGTCCAGGTCGCCGAGGCGGCGTACCTGGCGAGGAGCTACGTCGACCTCGTCAACGCGGACCGTGATCTCGACGGGGTCGGCCGCGCGATGATGACGCTGTTCACCATTTCCGGGGTGGCCGAGGAGAAGCTGGGATCGGTCGAAGAAGACCGCAGGAGGCATTTTGCCAACTACCGGCAGGGCCTCGAGAGGCTCATCTCCAGGATGGCGCCGCAATGCCACCTGGGCGCGCAGCCCAGGGTGGACCACTACTGGTACACCTGCACCTTCAACGGCAGGACGGTGCGCGCGGACCAGATCGGCGGACAGGTCTCCATAGATGGCCAGCCGCCCATCGCCGGCCCGATCAATCACCAGCTCGTTCAGGACCTGGTGATGTGGGATACCGCCGAGAGATTGGCCAAGGACGCCCTGGAAGAGATGCGGCGGCGCGGGTACTAGCCGGCCGCCGACCCGGAGACAACGAGAGGACTGCACGTGAGAAGCAGATTGTCAACCGGCCTCGTCGCCGCCGTCATGGCGGTCACGATCGGCGTCGGCGGCACCGCCCGCCCGGCACGGGCGGCGATTCCTTGGACCCAGGTCATTATCGCGGTCGCATCCAGCCTGTACGCGGGAAACGGCGGCTCTGGCGACATCGAGCGGGCCAAACGGGAGATTATCGACGCAATCAACGCGTCCAGGCAGGAGATCCTCAACCACATCGACGCAATCGCCGGCGCCAACGTACGCGCCTGCACCGACGCCGCGACCACCAACGTTGCCCAGATCGACCGGATGGACGAGTTCACCCTGGCCGTCTTTGCGCTCGCCGCCGTCGACTGCGCCACCCTCGCCACCGCCTACTTCGACTCCGTGCAGGACCCGGCCGCAGCCGACAACATCGGCAAGCTCATGGGTCCGATCTATTCGATCGCAATGGTTGGCTATGCCAAGCTCGGCTTCCCCACCGTCGACCTGCTCGACCGCCTCATCCGCGGCTATGAGGCCATCGTCGTAAAACTCAAGCCGGCGTGCGAGACACATCGTTTCAAGGAGCAGGGTGGGCGCGTGGAGGAGTTCTACACGTGCACGGCCTACAACGGTGACAAAGGAGTCGCCTCGGTGATCAGACCAGCACAACTCACCCCGGAAGACCGCGCTCGGGCCGATGCGGCTGCCACGCGGAACACCAGCCGCGGCGTCGCCCAGAAGGCGCTACCGGTGCTCAGGCAACTACGGGCGACAGCCAGGTAGCTCCGTCGGGCAGGTCCGGTCGTCGGTGTCAGGGACACTGTTCGTGCCACGGCCGGGCTGAGCTTCCGCGTAGCGGGCCGCCCACCCGGGGTGAACCGGCCAGCGGTGGCGCTGCGCACCATAAGGCTTGTTGGCGACCTACCCCCGACCGCAACCATAGGTAGCGGTCTGATCGCTCCAGGAGTGGGGACGGCAACCGTGGACGATACGCGCGGCGACGAACTGGTACGTGCTGAGACGGACGGCGGGCGGTCCGCCACACCTCCCCCGGTGCGGCCCTCGTCCGCGCCGGCCGGCGGCTGGTCGGTCCCGGTCCCACGACGCCGGGAATCAACCCCGGCCGCGATGGCGGTCTTCGACGCGGTGGCGGTCGGCCTGCTCACCGTGACGTCGCTCCCCCGGATCATGAACGAGATCAACGATCCAGTCACCGCGCCCACCGTCATCATCGCCCTCGCGCTGGCCTCGCTCATTCTCGGCGTCGCAGCGGTGATTACCTCCGCCCGCAGACGACACGGATGGGCCGCGCTCACCCTGCTTCTCGCGACCACCACCTCGCTGTCGCCGCTCGGGATCCTGCACCTGGCGGGCGGACTCCTCGCCCTGGGCGAGCTGATCCTCATGGTTCACCGACGAGGGCGGCCGGCGGGCCAACCCTGACCGCGCCGGGCCTGGGGTACGGCCGATCCACCCCGGCGGGTCCGCGCACTGCGGGCCGCCCTCGCTCAGGTGAGCCGAACGGACAGGCCCTTACCGCCGAACTCCGCGCACACGAAGACCGGCTCGTCCGGTGTGCTCAGCCCCTCGTCGTACCGGTAACCGAGGTCGCTGAACTGGCAGATCGCCTCGGTCGTGTCCGCGACCCGCTCGGTGACCAACCACCGGGCGAACGCTCCACGGGCGATCTTCGCGTGCACCACGACGAATCTCGGCTGGCCTGCGGCCGGGTCAAGGGTGAGAAACCTCGGCGTCACCACCCGGTCGCCGTCCACGTGCGCAATCACGGCCTTGCTGTACTCCTGCGCGGCGAGGTTGATGATGCGACCCCGCGTCGGCAGCTGCCGGGCGATCGCGTCTGCCCAAAACCGGTAGAGGCTGGAGTACCGGCCAGGTGGGAGCCGGTAGCCCATCTCGAGCCGGTACGGGCTGATGCCGTCGAACGGGCGCAGGATCCCGTACAGGCCGGACAGGATCCGGAGATGCGCGTCGGCGTACGCGCGATCGGTCGCGGAGAACGTGTCGATCCGCACGCCGCTGTAGATGTCGCCGACGAACATCGCGGCCGCCGGTGCCTGGCGTTCCACCTTGGTGCTCCACTCGGCGTACTGCTCCCGCGTCTTGACCGCGAGGTCGGCGGAGATCCGCATAATCCGGGCCAGCTCCTCCGGCGGCAGCGTCCGCAGGTAGGCGACGAGCTCCTCGGCCCGCTCCAGCAGGACCGGGGCCCCGCTCGCGCTGAGCTCCGACGAGGGCCTGCGCATCGTCTTCGAGCTGTGCACCAGAATGATCATCGTCGCCCGCAGCCCCCTTGGCTCCACCCTCCGACTTCAAGGTCATTATGCCGGCGATCAGCCGGCATCACCGCGAGCGGCCGACGAACCGAGAGTGCCGGGCCCCGGCGACGAGCAGCCTGGTGTCGACGCAGGCGTCGCCGCCCGGGTCACCGGCCCGGTACTGTCGGGCCGCGTGGCCGGCCCCGGGCCGGCGAAGCCTCTTGTCCCCCCGCGACACCGGGACTCACGAGGCTCGCCGACGGCCCGCGGCCGTGCGCAGACGGCAACCTCCGCGGCAACCCGTCGGATGACACGACGGTGAGCGGATGCCCCCACGACCACGGAGCCCCGCGGTGAAGACAATCGCCCTCTTCGAAGCGCTCGAACGATGCGAGCGGATCCTGATCGCCGGTGCCGGGGGCGGGTTCGACGTCTACGCGGGCCTGCCCCTGGCCCTGGCGCTCATGACCGACGGCAAGCAGGTCCACCTGGCCCGTCAACGGTGTACGCGTTCCCGCAGATCGGGGTGCACCCGCTGCGCGCGGCGTACCGGACGCTCGTCGACAGGTTGGGCATCGACGCGACCATCCTGGTCGACGGCGGCACGGAAAAGCGCTTACGCCACCGCAACGTCCTGCCGGCTTCGATGGGCACATGAACGCCGGTGACTTGCTGTCCGCACCGCCCCGCCGCATGCGCAGGATCGCGCTCCTGAGCCTGGCGATCCTCGGCGCGCGTGCGCCGCGTTCGCCGTGCGGCGGCCGCTCCTGATGTCCGCGCCGAGTTTGCCTGGCCGGACGGTGGCACGGCTGCTTCGACACGGTGAACGGCGTGTTGCTCATGATGCTGGTCGCGCTGCCGTTGGCCGCTGTGGTGGTGTGGGCGCTGGCGCGCCGCCGGCGAGCCGGCGGCGACTCCTCGGCATGGCGGCGGTCCCTGGCCGAGGTGGGCATCGTCCACGGGACGGTGCCGTTCCTGTGGATGACCATGATGTCGGACCGGGAGCCGGCGTCCTGCCCGGCCGGGCCAGCCTGGTCCCGCTGCAGGAGCTCGTCACAATGGGGCCGCTCGGGACGGACCCCGGAGATCGAGGATTGACAATACGTTGACAAGTCCGTGGGTGTCCGTACCTAGCCTTCGGCCGTGGTGGACGAGACTCGCGGCGGCGGCGACCGACCGGACACGGTGGAGTTCCGGATCCTCGGCCCGATCCAAGTCTGGGCCGGTGGCCGGGCCCGACCGGCCGGCGAACCGCGCCAGCGGGCGGTGCTGGCGGCTCTTCTGATCAACGTGGGCCGGGTGGTCAGCGTGGAGACCCTCGTGGACCGGGTGTGGGGCGACGCGCCGCCGATGCGGGCCCGCCGGTCGTTGCAGGCGCACATCGCCCGGGTCCGCCGGATCCTCGACGATGTCGCCGGCTCCTCGTGGACGCGCCCACGGGTGGTCCGCGAGCCCGGCGGGTACGTGGTCGCGGCCACCGAGGACCAGGTCGACGCGTTGCGGTTCCGCCGGCTGGTCGCCCAGGCCCGGCGTCCGGACGTGCCTGAGTCGACCCGGGCGTGGCGCCTGCGCGAGGCACTGGACCTGTGGCGCGGCGAGCCGCTGGCCGGGATCCCCGGCGCGTGGGCCACCCGAATCCGGTGCGCGCTGCGCCAGGATCACATCGACGCGACCGTGGCCTGGGCGCGGGCGGAGATCCGGCTCGGCAACGCGGACGCCATGGTCTGGCCGCTGACCGACCTGGCCGACGAGTTCCCGGCGCAGGAGGTGCTGGCCGCGACGCTGATGACCGCGCTGTACGCGGTGGGCCGCACCACCGACGCGCTCGGCCGGTACGAGCAGACCCGGGCCCTCCTGCGCGAGGAGTTCGGCGCCGACCCCGGACCGGAACTCCGGGCGGTGCACCGGGGCGTTCTGCGGCATGCTCTTGCGGGGATCGGCCGTCAGCCGGATCAGGGTCGCGCGCCCAGGTAGCCGCCGGCTGGGTTCGACCCGCCGTCGCCGGGCCGGGCCAAGGTGGTGCGGGCCCGACCCGGCGGTGCTCCCACGACGCGGCGATCGGGGTACGCCGCGACCGATCAGACGAACCGGACGTTGGCGGTGATGAACGACGCGGAGGCCGGGCCGGCCGTGAAGACCCCCGAGACGTCCAGCCGGCCGTAGTACGAAACGCCGAACCCCGCCGGGCCGTCACTCGTCGCGGTGCACGACGTCGACGGCCGCAGACTCAGACACTCGGTGGCGTCGAGTTCCCGTCCGGGCTCCCAAACGTTGAAGATCCCCTGGTACAGGCGGACCCGCAGGGTGAGGCTCTGGACGTCGGTGGCGGGAACTTGCGGGTTGGCCCGGCTCCTGCAGTCAACCGTCCAGGTGACGGTGACCCTCCGGTCGGCGGTGAGCCGGGGCCCGGGCGAGTCCACCCAGCAGATCGACTCCGGCTCGGCGGCCTGTGTGCCGGCCACGGCTCTGGCGGTCCCGATCCGGTCGACGACCGTAGTCACGCCCGTCTCGGCGACGAACCCGCCACCGGGTCGGACCGGCCGGGCACTCGCCGCGCTCGCTGGCGCGACCGCGACGGCGAGCAGGCCGCTCACGGCGGCGGCGACGAGCAGCGCGAATCGAACCTTCATCAGACAGCACCTCCGTTGTCAGCAGGGTCGCCGAGCGCCCGGTGTCGACGACGCTGTCGACGACTCCCGGACGGTTCACCGGCCGGTTCAGCGTGGCTGGCGGTTGCGCCGGAACGGTTGCGGGTCTGTTGTGGCGGGTCGGCAGTCATCTGTCGACCGGGTGGCGGAACGGACTGTGGTGGGGC
>DATMJT010000575.1:0-2112 GCA_035553735.1 Pilimelia sp. | reverse complement strand
CAGGTCGTCAGCGAGGAGGTCGGCCTGAAGCTGGAGTCGGTCACCCTGGACATGCTGGGCCGGGCCCGCAAGGTCGTGGTGACCAAGGACGAGACCACCATCGTGGACGGCGCCGGCGACGCCGACCAGATCCAGGGCCGGGTCAACCAGATCCGGGCCGAGATCGACAAGAGCGACTCCGACTACGACCGCGAGAAGCTGCAGGAGCGGCTGGCCAAGCTGGCCGGCGGCGTCGCGGTGATCAAGGTCGGTGCGGCCACCGAGGTCGAGCTCAAGGAGCGCAAGCACCGCATCGAGGACGCGGTGCGCAACGCCAAGGCGGCCGTCGAGGAGGGCATCGTGCCCGGCGGTGGCGTGGCCCTGGTGCAGGCCGGCAAGACCGCGTTCGACAAGCTGGACCTCGTGGGCGACGAGGCCACCGGCGCGAACATCGTCAAGGTCGCGCTGGACGCCCCGCTGCGGCAGATCGCCGTCAACGCCGGCCTGGAGGGCGGCGTGGTGGTCGAGAAGGTGCGCACCCTCAACCCCGGCCACGGCCTGGACGCGGCCACCGGCGACTACGTCGACCTGCTCGCCGCCGGGATCATCGACCCGGCCAAGGTGACCCGCTCGGCGCTGCAGAACGCCGCGTCGATCGCGGCGCTGTTCCTCACCACCGAGGCTGTGGTGGCGGACAAGCCCGAGAAGGAGAAGGCGCCGGCGGGTGCGCCCGGCGGCGGCGACATGGACTTCTGAGTCCACCGGCACCACTCGACGGCCGGGGCGCGGTGCGCGCCCCGGCCGTCGCGCTGTGCGGTCAGCCGGCGCCCTCGGCCTGGGCCGCCCGCACGGCGCCGTACGCGTCCACCAGGCCCGCCCCGGTGACGTGGACCGGGTCGGCGCACCGGGCGGAGCCCGGTGGCGGCACCACCGGCCGCGCCGTCTGGGTCAGCAGGCGTCGGGTCCGGGCCACGTCACCGATCAGCGCCGGGTTCGCCGACCACATGAGCGCCGCCACGCCGGCCACGTGCGGGGCCGCCATCGAGGTGCCGTCCTGCGGGCCGTAGCCGCCGCCGGGGAGCGCCGACAGCACCTCCGCGCCCGGCGCGAGCAGGTCGGGCTTGGCCGCCCCGCCGGCCGCCGGGCCGCGGCTGGAGAAGCCCGTGACCGCCCGCTTGCGGTCCACCGCACCCACGGTCAGCGCGTCGGCGTACGGCGCCGGCGGGTCGGTCACCGAGCCGCAGGACGGGCCGGTGTTGCCGGCCGCCGCCACGAAGAAGACCCCGGCGGCGGTGAACGCGGCGGTGGCCGGGCGCAGCACGTCGAGGTCGCACCCCTCCAGCGGCGGGCAGCCCCAGGAGTTCGTGAGCACGTGCGGGGCCCGCTCGGGTCGGCCGTCCCGGAACGGGTCGCCACCGGGCGGGAACGGCGCCAGCAGGAACTGCAGGCAGTCCAGGTAGGAGGCCGGGTTGCCCAGGTTGCGGTCCAGGTTCACGCAGCCCGCCCACTCCGCCCCGGGCGCCACGCCGACCCGCTCGCCCACCGCGGTGGCCAGCGTGTGGGTGCCGTGGCCGTGCCGGTCGGTCGGCGTGCCGGTGCCGTTCCACGGGTCGTGCCAGGAGTCGTCGCCACCGCGGAAGCCCGCCGCGAGCGCCGGGTGGGCGCCGTCCACCCCGGAGTCGGCGCTGCCGACGGTGATCCCCGCGCCGGTGACCCCGAGCTGGGTCCACACCCGGTCGGCGCCGATGAGGGTGAGGTTCCACGGGACCCCGGCGGGTCGGTCGGTGCTGCCGCGCTCGGGCCGCGGCGGTGCGGGCAGCGGGCGCAGCCGCTGGCTGTCCAGCACCCGGTCCACGTCCGCCCGCCGGGCCAGCCACGCCCGCACGGCCGGACCGCCCCGCACCTCGACAGCGTTCACCAGGTAGTACGGCCGGTGGGCCAGTCCCCACCGGTCCAGGTCCCGGCGCAGGTCGGCCTGGCTGGCCGCGGCGTGCCCGACCAGGCGCTCGTAGACGGCGCGCACCCGACCCGCCCGGGCGCCCGGCCCGGTGCCGGTCGGCAGGCCGGTGAGGTCCGGCTGTCCACGCAGCACCACGAACAGCCGGTCCCCGTGCCAGCCGGGCTGCCCCGCGG
>DATMJT010000574.1:0-4128 GCA_035553735.1 Pilimelia sp. | reverse complement strand
GGCCACAAGGACTTCGGCGGCCGCGCCCGCCACGTGGGTGCCGTGCCCGTTGCAGTCGTCGGCGACCGCGTCGTTGTCGATGAAGTCGCGGCCGTGGCGGGCGCGGCCGCCGAAGTCCTTGTGGCTGACCCGGATCCCGGTGTCCAGGACGTACGCGGTGACGTTGCCGGCGCCGGTGGGGTACCCGTAGGTCTTCGACAGCGGCAGCGCCGGCTGGTCGATGCGGTCCAGGCCCCACGGCGGGTTGGCCTGGCTGCCCCGAAGGGAGACCGTGCGGTCCTGCTCCACGTACGCCACCGCCGGGTGCGCGGCCAGCCGGCGCGCGGCGGCGGCGGGCATCCGGACCGCGAACCCCCGGACCGTGGACTGGTACGCCCAGCGCACCGTGCCCCCGTACCGCCGGGTCAGCTCGCCCGCGGCGCTGGCCGCCCGGCGCGCCTCGGCGGCGGCGCCGCGGAACACCACGATGTAGCTGTCCCGGATGGCGCCCGGCGCCCCCTCGGCGCGGATCGTCCCGCCGGCGGGCGTCGCCGCGGCGGCCTGGGCCACCGTGGCCGCCATGCCCACCGAGAGGGCGGCGGCCGCGGCCGTCAGCCCCGCCGCGATCCGCCGGTGCCGCCGCACAGGGTTCATCGAGTCTGCCTTCCGCCGGGGCCGGGCACGGGTCGCGCGCGGACGGACGCCGCGTGCTCCGCCTGGACCGAGCGTGCGGGCGCGGCGGAGCGGAACCGGGTCCGCGCGGGTTGCCGATTGGTTGCCGGCGCGGCGCCGGGCGCGGCAGTGTGGGCGCCCGCGGAGGAGCCGCGGCACCGCGGAGGCGGTGAGCGCCCGGCGGAGGCGATGGGCACCGCGGAGGCGGTGGGCGCGGCGCCCGGCGCTCAGCCGCGCCGGTAGCGGACGGCCGGGGAGGTGCGGACGTTGCCCGCCCGGTCGTACGCCCGCAGCCGCACGGTGAACGTGCGCGGGCGCCCGGCCGTGCGCAGCGCGAAGGTGTACGGCGCCGTCCGGTCGGTGGCCACCACGGCTCCGTCGACCAGCAGCTCCACCCGGCCGACGCCCCGGTCGTCGGTGGCCGCGGCGGTGAACCGCAGTGTTCCGCGCACGGCGCGGCGGCTGTCCGGCGCGGTGCGCCAGCGCACGGTCGGCGCGGTGTTGTCGACCACCACCCGGCGGGTCACCGAGCGGACGTTGCCCGCCCGGTCGAATGCGCGCACCACGAGCGTGGCCGGGCCGTTGACCCGGCCGGACCGCCAGGCCGGCGCGAACGGGGCGCTGTGGTCGGTGGCCACCACGACCCTGCCGACCAGCAGCTCCACCCGGGCGATCCCGCTGGCGTCGGTGGCGGACACCGGCACCGCCACGGTGCCGCGGACGTGGGCCAGGTGGCCGGGCCCGCGTAGTGCCACGGCCGGCGCCACGTTGTCCACGGTCACCGGGACGGCCAGCGCGACCACCCGCGCGTCGGCGCCGTAGGCCAGGACCGTGAGGGAGCTCTGCCGGGGCAGCCCGGCGGTGGGCAGGGTGACCGCGTACGGGGGCGTCGCGTCGGTGCCGACGTGGGCGCCGTTGGCCAGCAGCTCCACCCGGCTGATGCCGCCGGGGGCGGCGGCGGTCGCGGTGACGGTGATCGTTCCCCGGACGAGCCGGTGCGGCGCGGGGCCGGTCACCGTGAGGGTCGGCGCGCCGGTCACCACGGCCGCGGGTAGGGCCTGGACGGCCCGCAGCGCGTCCAGCCGCCCGGCGCGCACCCATCCGCCGGACAGTGGTGCGGCGCCGTCGGTCAGCGCCGCGGCCACGTCGTGCGGGCCCACGTCCGGGTTGCTCGCCCGGGCCAGGCCCGCCACGCCGGCGACCAGCGGGGTGGCCGCCGAGGTGCCGCAGAACTCGTACAGCTGCCCGTCGGGGCCGGTGGCCGGGGCGCAGCCCGGCGCGGCGAGGTCCACCCACGCGGACCCGTGGTTGGCCCACGCGTACCGGCGGTCGTCGACCGTGGACGCGCTGACCGCCAGGACCCCGGGGATCGCGGCCGGGTACTGCGCCGCCGTGGTGCCGCTGTTGCCGGCCGCGGCCACCAGCAGGGCGCCGCGCCCGGCGGCGTAGCTCGCCGCCTCGCGCAGCAGCGGGCTGTCCCACGCCCCGCCGAGGGACAGGTTGATGACGTGGGCGCCCTGGTCGGCCGCCCAGACGATGCCGGCCGCGATGTCGCTGTAGGACCCCAGCCCGTTGGCGCCCAGCACCTTGACCGGGAGGATCCGGCACGACCAGCACACCCCGGCCAGGCCCTGGCCGTCGTCGCCGCGGTCGGCGATGATGCCGGCGACCATGGTGCCGTGGCCACTGTCGTCCGAGGCGTCGGCGTCGGCGTTGACGAAGTCCCAGCCGGGCAGCAGCGCGCCGGCCAGGTCGCCGGTCGCCGTCACGCCGGTGTCCAGGACGGCGACGGTGACCGCGGTGGATCCGGTGCCGTACTGCCAGGCCCCGGGCACGGTCGCGCGGTCGAGGCCCCACTGGAGGGATCGGTACGGGTCGTTGGCGGTCACCGCCGCCGCACCGGCCCGGTGGTCCGGCACGACGTAGCGCACCGCGGGGTCGCGCCGCAGGGCCGCGGCGGCCTCGGCCGCGTCGCCCGAGGGTACCTCGACCGTGGCGGCGGCCAGCGCACCGACCTGGCCGGACGCCAGCACGTCGACGCCGGGACGGGCCGACAGACGCGCGGCCGGGTCCGCGGGGTCGACGCCGGCGTGCACCCCCACGACGAGGCTGACCGGGTCGCCGCCGGGCTCCGGCGCGGCGGACGCCGGCCCGGCGGACGCCGGCCCGGCGGGGGCGAGCAGTGCGCCCACGACCGCGGCGGCGAGCACGGCCGCCCGTCGGTCACCGTGGTCCATGGCGCGGCCTCCCGTCTGCGGCGTGCTTCCGCCGATGCTCCGCCGGGTCGGTGCGCCGGAGGGTGCAGCCGCGGTGCCGGCCGGGTGCACCACCACGCTCGGCATCTGTTTCTTCACCGTCGGCCACGGACGGGGCCCCGCCCGGCCGGGAACTCCGCTGGTCCCCGCCCGGCCGGGAACTCCGCTGGTCCCCAGCCGACCGCGGACGCCGCTGGTCCCCGCACGCAGGCAGGCGCGCGGGGACCAGCGGGTCGGGGCGGTGCGGTGGGTGGTGCGATCAGCGGACCCGGACCACGAAGCGCGGGTCAGCGGCGATCTTGCGGAACTCCTCCAGGGCCAGCGGGGAGCTGTCCACCCGGATGTCGGCGCCGTTCTGGTCCTTGGCCGTGTCGAACCAGAACATGCCCTTGATGGCCGGGAACTTGTTCAGCTCGGTGAGCACCGTGGAGAGGATCTTCGCCTTCTGGGTGGGGTCGGCGGCGTACTCGTGCACGCCCCACTCCGCGAGCATCAGCGGCTTGTCCGCGTGGTGGGCCTGGTGCCAGTTGTAGAAGCCCGGGAACTTCGCCTTGTCGGTGGTCCGGTTCACCAGGTCGGTCAGCGTGCCGTAGTGGTAGCCACCCGGCTTGGACGCCACGTAGGCGTCCAGGCCGATCCAGTCGACCACGTCGTCACCCGGGTAGAGCTCGGCCCACCAGGACTGGTTGTAGAACTTCTCGATGCCCATGTAGGCCACCACGAACACCGCGTTGGTCACGCCGTTGGCCCGCAGCCGCTGCACGGTGTGGCGGAACATCGCCGCGTAGTCCTTGGCGGTCATCCCCGAGCCGGCCGTGTTGACCACGTCGTTCTCCGGCTCGTGGTGCAGGGTCAGGAAGAACTTGTCGCCGTACGTGGCCTTGATGTGCGCGGCCAGCCGGTCGATCCGCGCGTTCTGCTTGCCCTGGGCCACGCCGGCCCAGTTGGAGCCGTAGGCGACCTTCCAGTTCAGGAACAGCACCCGCGGCTTGCCGGGCTCGTTGGCCATGGCGATCTCGGCCTTGGTGGGGAACAGCTCGTCCCCCCGGTGGTAGGTGTGGTAGACCGACGCGGTCCGTCCGGTCTTGGCCTCCCACTCGCGCAGGGCCTGGTTGCGCGGCGTGCTGGAGAAGCCGCCGGCCGCCGCGCCCCAGAGGATGTTGCACGAGGGCACGAGCAGCGCGTCCACCGCGCACTCGGCGGGCGGCGGCTTCTCCAGCAC
>DATMJT010000573.1:0-4604 GCA_035553735.1 Pilimelia sp. | reverse complement strand
CGGCCCCGCGCCCGGCGGAGCCGGCGGCGGGCAGCTCGGCGGCGCGTGCCCGACCGGTGGCGACCCTCACCGCCGGCGAGCTGCCCGCCGCCGGCTCCGCCGGGCGCGGGGCCGCGGTCCGCCGGGCCGCGGTCAGGCGGGCCCGACGGGGCCCGCGATCTGCCGGGCGCGCGGGGCCGCGGTCAGGCGGGCTGGCAGGGCCGCGGTCAGGCGGGGTCAGTGGCCGGCGCGGGTCGGCGGCCCAGCACCCGGTCACGGCGGGCGGTCAGCGCCGGCAGATCGAGCGTCACCGGCCAGGGGTGCTCGGTGGTGAAGACCTCGTCGGTGTGCGCGCCGGCCCGGTAGCCGCCCCCGGCCTCCAGCCGGAACTCGGTCAGAGTCATCTTGTCGTGCAGCGCGTCGATCACCCAGTAGGTGCCGATCCCGGCCCGGGCGTAGACGCCGGCCTTCTCGTGCAGGTCGCGGAAGGTGGAGCTGGGCGACAGGACCTCCACGGCCAGCAGCGCGTCGCGGACCGGGACCGGCGAGCGGCTGGCGTGCTCCACCCGGATCACCACCACGTCCGGGCGCGGCTCGTTGCGCCGGTCCACCTCCAGCGACTGGTCCACGCTGACGAGGTACTCCGGTGGACAGCTGGCTCGCAGGGAGAGCACGACTTCGATGCAGGTGTCCTGGTGTAGTGGGGTAGCGGACGGCAAGACAAGTCTCCCGTTGATCAACTCATAGTTGAGTTCCTTCGGGAGCTCGCCGAGGTCGTCGACCGTCCACTCCTGCCGCTCCGGCAGGTGCAACGCCGCGGTCATGGGCTCCTCCTTCGGACCGGCCCGACCGTACCCCTCCACGCTAGACTCCGCTGCCCCGTCAGTCAGCGGGCCGGCGGGTCGTCGCGGTCCTTGCGGGTCAGCTTGCCGAAGTCCAGCTTGGGCAGCGTGAAGCCCGGCGGCAGGCCGTCCCCGCCGCCCAGCGCCCCCGGGTCCAGGCCCGGCGGCAGCTGCGGCACCCCGCCGGGGAAGCCGCCCGGCAGGCCGCCGGCGGCCCGCGGCCGGTTGCCGCCCTTGGTGCCCTTGCGCTTGTTCTTCGGCGACTTGGTCGCCTTCCGGCGCGATCCGGGCAGGCCCATCATGCCGCCCATCTGCTTCATCATCTTCTGCGCGTCGGCGAACCGGTTGAGCAGCTGGTTGACGTCCATGACGGTCACCCCGGAGCCGTTGGCGATGCGGGACCGGCGGGAACCGTTGAGAATCTTCGGGTTCGCCCGCTCCTGCGGCGTCATCGAGCGGATGATCGCGGTGACCCGGTCGAAGTGCTTGTCGTCCAGCTCGGCCAGCTGGTCCTTCATCTGTCCCATGCCGGGCATCATGGCCAGCACGTTGGCGATCGGGCCCATCCGGCGTACGGCGATCAGCTGGTCGAGGAAGTCCTCCAGCGTGAACTGCTCGCCACCGAGCAGCTTCGCCGCCATCTTCTCCTTCTGCTCGGCGTCGAACGCCTGCTCCGCCTGCTCGATCAGGGTGAGCACGTCGCCCATGCCGAGGATCCGGCTGGCCATCCGGTCGGGGTGGAAGACGTCGAAGTCCTCCAGCTTCTCGCCGGTGGAGGCGAACAGGATCGGCTGGCCGGTGACGTGGCGCACCGACAGGGCCGCACCGCCCCGGGCGTCGCCGTCCAGCTTGGACAGCACGACGCCGGTGATGCCCACGCCGTCGCGGAACGCCTCGGCGGTGCTGACCGCGTCCTGGCCGACCATCGCGTCGATGACGAAGATGACCTCGTCGGGGTTGACCGCGTCGCGGATCGCCGCCGCCTGGGCCATCATCTCCAGGTCGATGCCCAGCCGGCCGGCGGTGTCCACGATGACGACGTCGCGGGCCGTCCGGACGGCGTGGCCGATCGAGTCGCGGGCCACCTGGACCGGGTCGCCCACGCCGCTGCCGGGCTGCGGGGCGTACACCTCCACGCCGGCCCGGCCGCCGAGGACCTGCAGCTGGCCGACGGCGTTGGGGCGCTGGAGGTCCGCGGCCACGAGCAGCGGCTGGTGGCCCTGGGCCTTGAGCCAGCGGGCGAGCTTGCCGGCGAGGGTGGTCTTGCCGGAGCCCTGCAGGCCGGCGAGCATGATCACGGTCGGCGGGCGCTTGGCGAACTGGAGCCGACGGGCCTCGCCACCGAGGATGGCGACCAGCTCCTCGTGCACGATCTTGATGATCTGCTGGGAGGGGTTCAGCGCCTGGGAGACCTCGGCCCCGCGCGCCCGCTCCTTGAGCGCGGCGATGAACGCCTTCACCACCGGCAGCGCGACGTCGGCCTCCAGCAGCGCCAGGCGGATCTCCCGCGCGGTGGCGTCCAGGTCGGCGTCGGTGAGGCGGCCCTTGCCGCGCAGCTTGGTGAAGATGCCGGAGAGGCGGTCACTCAGGGTGTCGAACACGGCGGCAACATCCCATTTGTCGGTTGGTGGGCGGGCTGGCGGCGCCGGCACGGGCCCCGCTCAACCTGGCAAGGGTAGCCGTCGGCGCGCCGCGGGGCGCGGCCCGACCCGTCCGGTGCACCTGCGGGCGCCTCACAGGGCGTCGTGGTCGCGCTCCCCGGTGCGGACCCGCACCACGTCGGAGACCTCGGTGACCCAGACCTTGCCGTCGCCGATCTGCCCCGTGCGGGCCGCCTCGACCACGGCCTCGACGACGCGGGCCGCGTCCGCCGCGTCGACCAGCACCTCGATCCGGACCTTCGGCAGGAACTCCACCGCGTACTCGGCCCCCCGGTACACCTCGGTGTGGCCCTTCTGCCGGCCGTAGCCCTGCACCTCGCCGACCGTCATGCCGGCCACCCCGATCTCGTGCAGGGCGTCCTTGACGGCGTCCAGCTGCTGGGGCTTGACCACGGCCGTCACCAGCCGCATGCTGCGCGTCTCCACGGCGCCGACCCTAGCCGCCCGCCGGGGCCCCCACGCGTCCGGCCACCGGCTCGATCACCCGTCCGTTCGACCGATCGGCGGGCGCGGCGGCCGGGCCGTCGGCCCCGACGGCCGCCGCCCGGGGGTCCGGCGCCGGCCCGCCGGCGTCCGGGCGCGGCCGCTCGGGGCCCATCCGCCGCCCGGTGGCACCCGCTCCCGGCGCCCCGGGGCCCGCCTCCGCGGTCTCGGAGCCGGCGCGGGGCGCACCCGCCGGCGGGTGCGCCGGCAGCGCCGAGAGGTCGTAAGCGCTCTCCGCGTGCTCGGCGATGTCGATGCCGCCGATCTCGGCGTGCCGGGCCGCCCGGAAGCCCACCGTCTTCTCGATCACCAGCGCGAGCGCCCAGGCCACGCCGAACGAGTACGCCGTGACCAGGGCGCTGGCCAGCGCCTGCCGGCCGAGCTGGGCCGGGCCGCCGCCGAGGAGGAGGCCGTCGGAGGCGCCCAGCGCCCCGGTGATGGCCCCGTTCACCCGGCTGTCGGCGAACAGCCCCAGCCACAGGGAGCCGATCCAGCCGCCCAGGAAGTGCACGCCCACCACGTCGAGCGAGTCGTCCAGCCGCAGCCGGTACTTCAGGCCCACCGCCAGCGCGCAGAGCACCCCGGACACCGCGCCGAGCAGCGCCGCGGCCCACGGCGCGACGAAGCCGCAGGCCGGGGTCACCGCCACCAGCCCCGCGACCGCTCCCGAGCACGCCCCGACCAGGGTGGGCCGGCGGTCGCGCCGCCACTCCACGGCGACCCAGCCCAGCACGGCGGCCGCCGCCGCCAGCTGGGTGTTGAGGAAGGCCAGGCCGGTGACCGCGTCGACGTCCAGCTGCGAGCCGGCGTTGAAGCCGAACCAGCCGAACCACAGCAGCCCGGCGCCCAGTGCCACCAGCGGCACGTTGTGCGGCTTGAAGCCGGCGCGCGGCCAGCCGACCCGGCGGCCGAGCACCAGGGCCAGGGCCAGCGCGGCGGCGCCGGCGTTGATGTGCACGGCGGTGCCGCCGGCGAAGTCCAGCGCGTGCACCGGGTGGTCGGCGCCGCCCAGCAGCCCGCCGCCCCAGACCGCGTGCGCGACCGGGAAGTACACCAGGGTGGCCCACCCCCCGGCGAAGAGCAGCCATCCGGCGAACCGGGCGCGGTCCGACACCGCCCCGCTGATCAGAGCCACCGTGACCACCGCGAAGGCCATCTGGAACGCCATGAAGGCGTACAGCGGGATCCCGGTGCCGCTCGGGTCGTCGGTGGTGGCCCCCCACAGGTCGGTCTCCGCCAGGAAGGTCCGGGTGCCCGGGTAGGCGCCGGGATCGCCGACCAGGCCGCCGCGGTCGGCGCCGAAGGCCATGGAGAAGCCGTAGAGCACCCAGAGGATCGACACCACGCCGATCGCGGAGAAGCTCATCATGATCATGTTGAGGGCGCCCTTGGCCCGGTTGAGGCCGCCGTAGAACAGCGCCAGGCCGGGGGTCATCAGCAGCACCAGGGCGGTGGACACGAGCAGCCAGGCGGTGTTCACGCCGTCGACGGTGGGGGTCTGGGCCATGCCGGCGATCGTGGCGGGCCCGTGTTTCGTCGCCGGCATCCGCGCGTTTCCGCGGCGTGACGGGGTGTTACGGCCCGGTGAACCGCCGGCCCCGGCGCCCCGTCGCCCGGCCGCGGGGTCGGGGTCCGGGTG
>DATMJT010000572.1:0-5387 GCA_035553735.1 Pilimelia sp. | reverse complement strand
GGAGACGCCCGGCGCCTCCACCGCACCGCCCGGCGTCTCCACCGCACCGCCCGGGGTCTCGACCACACCGGACACCGCACCGGTCGGGGGCCCGGCCGCCGTCACGGGGCCGGGCGGCGTGACCGCCCCGGTGCTGCCCGGGGCACGGGGCGGTGCGGCGGGCTCGCCGGCCGCCAGGGCGCCGGTGGCCGTCAGGTGCGTGGCCAGGGCGCGCAGCGTGGCGTGCTCCAGGATGTCGACCAGGCGCACCTCCGCGCCGTACGTCTCGACCAGGCCGGTCACCACCTGCATGCCGGTCAGCGAGTCGAAGCCGTACTCGGCCAGCGGGCGGTCCGGGTCGATGCGCTCGTCCAGCTTGAGGATCCGCTCGACCAGCTCCCGCAGCCCGTCCGGCACGCCGTCGGCGTCCGCCGCGGCCGGCGTGCCGGTCCGCCGGACCGGCGCCGGGGCCGGGACCCGATCGGCGCCCGCCTCCGCGACCAGCACGGTCTGCCCGAGGTCGGCTCCGCCGGAGAGCACGGCCACCTCGGTGAACCCGGTCTGCCGAAGCAGCCGTGTCCAGGTGGCGGGCTCGGCCAGCGGGGAGTCGGGGATGCGCAGGTCGGCGTCGCGGAACGACCACCAACCGTCGAGCACGCCGCCCGCGACGGTCACCGCGGCGCGCACCGTGGTCAGCTCGTTGAGCACGAACCACCCGCCCGGGCGCAGCAGCGAGTGCACGGTCCCCAGCGTCGCGGCCAGGTCCGGGGTGGCGTGCACGACGTTGGTGGCGATCACCACGTCGTGCCCGCCCGGGGCGAAACCCTGGGCGGCGGCGTCGGACCGCAGGTCGAGCAGCTGGAATCGGACGTACGGTCGCTCCCCGCCGAACCGGGACCGGCCGTGCTCCAGGAACCGCGGGGACACGTCGGTGTACACGTACTCGACCAGGTCGGCGTGGGCGTCCAGCGCGGGCAGCACGCGCTCCGTGGTGGCCCCGGTCCCGGCGCCCAGCTCCACGATCGCCACCCGCTCGCCGCGGGCCAGCTCGGCCAGTCGGGCCCGCACCCGCGCGGCGACCGCGCCGCGCACCAGGTCGTTGTAGTGGTCGGTGACCGGGTTGCCCTGGTAGAAGCCGACGGCCAGGTCGAGCGAGGCGTTCGGGAAGAGGACCTCGGTCGCGTTGACCCGCCCGCGCAGCACCTCCGGGTAGGCGGCGAGGAACCGCTGGACCGGCAGGATCGTGGAGGCGACCTCCGGGTAGGCGGCGCGCAGCCGGTCGCACTCCGCGTCGATGCGCGCGTCGTCCCAGTCCCGCGCGGTGGCCGCGAAGGCCGGCAGCGCCCGCACCGTGGCGCGCTCCCCGGTGCCGTCCTGGCCCAGGTAGCCGGCGCGCACCAGGATCGTGACCAGGGCGGCGAAGTGGCGGGCGTGCGCCGGCACGACGCCCAGCTCGCGCGCGAGGCCCGCCCGGTCGGTGGGCTCCCCGCGGGTGAACGCGCCCATCCGCCGCAGCGCCACCACCAGGCCGCGGGCGACGAGGGGCTCCAGCTCCCGGTAGGCGGCCAGCACCCGCTCGGTGCCCGCCCGGTCGGGCGGCGGCGCGTCGAGGCGGTCGCGGACCGCCGCGAGCGCGGCGCCGGTCCCGCCGGGGCGCGGGGTAGCACCGTCGGCGGACCCGGCCCCGGGCGCAGGAGCCCCCGCGGGCCCGGCCGCGGGCCCCGCAGCGTCGCCAGGCCCCGGAGCCTCGCCGGGCCCGGCCCCGGGCGGGGCGTCGACGAGACCGGCCAGCGCCGCGGGCTCCGCCCTGATCACCATCACCTGCGGCTCCGGCCCGGCCAGCACGCCGGACAGCGCGGCGAGGGCCTCGGTCGGGCGCAGCTCGCCGATGCCCAGCGCGCGGAAGATCGCGGGTAGGCCGGGCCGGGCGCCGGAGCCGACCGCGCCCCAGTAGCCCCAGTTGACGACCCGGACCGGGTACGGGCGCACCGCGTCCAGATGCCGGCCCAGCGCGTCCTGACAGGCCGACGCGGCGGTGTAGGCGCTGTTGCCGGAGCCGGAGCCGAAGGATCCGGCCGAGGAGAACAGCGCGACGAAGTCCGGGCCGTGCGCGCTGGCCGCGGCGTCCACCGCGAGGGTGCCGTCCACCTTCGCGGCCAGCGCCGCCCGGAACTCGGCGGCGCTCAGGTCGCCGATCAGGCGGTCGTCGAAGGTCATGGCCGCGTGGAACACCCCGTGCAGGGCGCCGAACCGCCTCCGGATCTCGGTGAGTGCGGCGCGCACGGCCGCGGCGTCGGCCACGTCGACCCGCCGGTGCGCCACCGCACCGCCGAGGTCGCGGGCGCGCCGCATCTCGGCCTGGTGCGCGGCGCCGGGCGCGCCGCGGCTGAGCCACACCACGGTGGCCCGGTGGCGCTCCACGAGGTGGCGGGTCAGCGCGAGGCCGATGCCGCCGGTGCCGCCCACGACGACGTAGACCCCGCCATCCCGGTACGGCAGTCCCGCCGCGGCGGGCACCGGGACCAGGACGCGCACGTGCCGGCGTCCGCCCCGCACGACGACGGCCCGGCCCTTCGGGTGTGCGGGTTCGCCCAGGACGGCGGCCGCCCGGTCGGCCACCGGATCGCGGCGGGTCACGTCCACGCACGACACGCGGGTGCCCGGCAGCTCCGCCGAGGCGACCTGGGCCAGCCCGTGCAGCGCCGCGGCGACCGGGTTGTCGCCGGGGCTGCCGCCGACCGGGTACACGTCGGAGGTGACCACGCGCAGGGCGGCCGCGCGTACCCGGGTCAGCACGTCGAACAGCGAGGCCGCGCCGGTGGCCAGGTCGTCCGGGACGGCCGGGCCCGCGCGGTCGCGCACGCCGCCGAGGTGGATGACGGTGTCCGCCTCGGCCGGCAGGTCGGCCGCCGCGGTGGCCCCGTCCAACCAGACCACGCGCGCCCCGCCGACGGCCTCGACCAGGGCGTCGGCCAGGTCGCGGGCCGCCTCGGTGGCCAGGATCAGCACCGGGCCGGTGGGCGGTGCGGGCGGCCGCACCGGGCCGGCGGGCCGCCATCGGGGGGCGAACCGGCCGACCGGGTCGCGGTCCGACGGGACCGGGTCGGCCGGTGTGGCAGGTGCGCCGGGCTCGGCCTGCCCGGCCGGGGTCGGCTCCGGGATCCAGTACCGGCGGCGCGCGAACGGGTAGGCGGGCAGCGCGATCCGGCGCGGCGCGCGGCAGCCTGCCGGAGGTCCCGGCAGCCGCGACCAGTCCACCGTGGCGCCGTCAACCCACAGCGCACCCAGCGCGGGCAGGTCACCGTCGGCCAGCGCGCGCGCCACGTCGGTGTCGGTCTCGGCACCGACGCCGCGCAGCCGCCGCTGTGCCGCGTCGCCGAGCCAGTGCGGGCAGTCGGGCGCCCGGTGTGCGGCGACCGCGCGCAGCGCCGCGCGCAGCGTGCCGGGGTCGGGGACGACCAGGGCCAGCCGGGCGTCCATCGGCGAGCGTCCGACCTGGAGGGTGTACGCCAGATCGGCCAGCTCCACGCCGGTGCGCGGCCGCACGGCCCCGTTGCGCGCGGCGAGCGCCGCCAGCGAGGCGGCGGTCGTACCCGCGGCCGGCGTCGCGGGCACCGGCAGCCGCCCGGCCAGCAGGTGGCGCAGCCGCGGCCACTCGGCGGCGCCCAGCCCGTAGTCGGTCAGCTCGACGCCCGGATCGACGTCCTCCGGGTCCACGCCCAGGACCGCCGCCACCGCGGCCACGCAGGCGCCCTCCGCCGCGGCGTCGACCGCCGGCGGCGCGTCACCGCCGGCGCCGCCGTGGTGGTCCCCGCCGCCGTGGCCGTGGCCGCCGCTTCGGTCGCCGTCGAGGAAGTCCGCCAGCCGGCCCGCTGCCACCCGCAACCGCTCCTCGGTGCGGGCCGACAGCACCACCAGCTGGGGGGTACGCGCCGGGGGCTCCGGCGCCGCCTCGGCGACGTACTCGGTCACCACCAGGTGGGCGTTGGCGCCGCCGCCGCCGAACGAGCTGATCCCCGCGGCCCGGGGCCGCTCCGCCCCGTCGACCACCCGCCGCGGCCAGGGCTGCGCGGAACCCGGGATGTGGAAGGGGGTGTCGCGCAGGTCGATCTCCGGGTTGAGCGGCTCGGCGTGCGGCGACGGCGCGATCACGCCGTGGCGAAACTGGAGCAGCACCTTGGTGAGCGCCGCGATGCCGGCCGCCGACTCCAGGTGGCCGATGGTCGACTTGACCGACCCGAGCGCGCAGCTGCCCGGCGGCAGGCCGCCGAACACCCGGCGCAGCGCGGCGATCTCGATGGGGTCGCCGAGCGGCGTGCCGGTGCCGTGCGCCTCGACATAGCTGATGTCGGCGGGCTCCACCCCGGCCCGGTGCAGTGCCTCGGCGATCACCGCGGCCTGGCTGTCCGGGTTGGGCACGGTGTAGCCGCTGGTGCGGCCGCCCGCGTTGAGCGCCGAGCCGCGGATCACGCCGAGCACCCGGTCCCCGTCGGCGACCGCCGCGGCCAGCGGCTTGAGCACGACCGCGCCGACGCCCTCGCCGTCGACGAAGCCGTCCGCGCCCGCGCCGAACGCCCGGTTGCACCGACCAGAGGAGATCATCCGCCGGTCGGACAGGTGCCACAGGTGCGCCGGGTCCAGGATCAGGTTCACCCCGCCGGCGATGGCCATCGCCGACTCGCCGCCGGCCAGGCTCTGCACGGCCAGGTGGATCGCGGTCAGCGACGAGGAGCAGGCGGTGTCCACCGTCAGGCTCGGCCCGTGCAGGTCCAGCGTGTAGGAGACGCGGTTGGCCACCGACCAGTGGTTGGACCGGGCGTGGGTGAACACCCCGCGGGCCTGGGCCGCGCCACCGATCCACTCGTAGTCGTTGTTCATCACCCCGGCGAACACCCCGACCGGGTCGTGGCGGCCCAGGGCGCGCGGCGGGTAACCCGCGTCCTCCACCGCGGCCCACGCGATCTCCAGGAACAGCCGCTCCTGCGGGTCCATCTCCTCGGCGTCGCTCGGGGAGATCTGGAACAGCAGCGGGTCGAACTTGTCGACGTCGTCGAGGAATCCGGCCCACTTGCTGTAGCTGCGGCCCGGCCCGCCCGCCGGGTCGTAGTGTTCGGCCGCGGGCCACCGGTCGGCCGGGACCTCGCGTACGCAGTCCCGGCCGGTGCGCAGGTTGTGCCAGAACCGGTCGACGGTGTCCGCCAGGGGGTAGCGGCCCGCCACGCCGATGATCGCGATCTCGGTCCGCGGCGCGGCGGCCATGCCCAGGTCGGCGAGGATCCGGGCGAGCAGCTCGCGGCGGTCGGCCCGCGCCGCCGCGGCGGCCGGGCCGGGGTCGGACTGGAACGGCACGGTCATGCGGTTTCGCCCATCGCGTCGGTCGTGGTGGCGAGGCCGCCCAGGAGCGTGAG
>DATMJT010000571.1:0-8432 GCA_035553735.1 Pilimelia sp. | reverse complement strand
GCCATTGTGTCAGCCGTCTCCGGCGGCCGGGGCGCGGGTGGGACGCCGCGGGCCGGCACCCGCCGGCGCGCACGGCACGATCGCCACCCGGCCGGTGCGCCGGCCGTCCACCGCCAGCACCCGCAGCGCCCAGCCGCTGGCCGGTGCGCCGGCCGCCCGCCGCCCGCCCGCGTCCGCGCGGGGCCGCTCCGGCGTCGCCGCGCCGGGCCCGGGCGCCGGCAGCGCCACCTCGTCGCCGACCCGGGGCAGCCGCCCCAGCCGGGACATCAGGAACCCGCCGACCGTCTCGTACGGCCCCGGGGGCAGCCGCAGCCCGGTGGACTCGGCGAAGTCGGCGAGGTTCATCCGGCCGTCCACGGCCCCCGGACGCAGCCCGATCGGGTACGGCTCCGGCACCGCGTCGTACTCGTCGTGGATCTCGCCGACCAGCTCCTCGATCAGGTCCTCCAGGCAGACGATGCCGGCCGTGCCGCCGTACTCGTCGACCACCAGGGCCAGGTGCTGCCCCTCCCGGCGCATCTCCGACAGCGCCGGCAGCACCCGCTTGCTGGCGGGCACGCGCTTGACCTCGCGGGCCAGCTGCCGCACGGTGGCCACCGGGTCGGGCTCGGGGCGCAGCAGCAGGTCGCGGAGGTGGACGAAGCCGATCACGTCGTCCGGCGTGCCGTCGACCACCGGGAACCGGGAGCGGGTGTGCACCCGGGCCAGCGCCACCGCCTCCGCCAGGGGCAGGTCGGCGGCCAGGAACACCACCTCCGTACGGGGCACCATGACCTCGCGCACCAGCCGGTTGCCGGCCGCCAGCACCTCGTCGATGAGCCCGCGCTCCATCGGGTCCAGCCGGGTGTTGGCCGCGACCAGGTCCCGCAGCTCGGCCTCGCTGATCAGCTCCCGGCCGGCGGTCGGGCTCGCGCCGAGCAGCCCGGTCACGCGCCGGGTGACGGCGTCCGCGGCGCGGACCACCAGCCGGGCCAGGCGCCGGGCGGTCGGTCCGGCGCCGCCGGCATCCCGCATGGCCAGATGGTAGCCAGCCGCGCGCCCGGCGCGGAGCCCCTGCGGTCCGGTACCGCTCAGCTGGCCTCGACGATCATGCCGGCCGCGACGGTCCGGTGGGTCTGCTCGTCGATGAGGATGAAGCCGCCGGTGGTGCGGTTGCGCCGGTACTCGTCGGCGAGCAGCGGCACGGTCGTGCGCAGCCGGACCCGGCCGATGTCGTTGAGCGCCAGCTGGCCGACGCCCTCGTCGCGGTGCAGGGTGTTGACGTCCAGCCGGTAGTGCACCGCCTTGACCACCGTGCGGGCCGTGCGGGTGGTGTGCTTGACGGTGTACTTCGCGCCGGGGGTCAGCGGCCGCGACTCGTCCATCCAGCAGATCATCGCCTCGATGTCCTGGGCGACGTGCGGGGCGTTGTGCGGCCGGGCCAGCATGTCGCCGCGGGCGATGTCGATGTCGTCGGTCAGCCGCACCGTCACGCTCATCGGCGGGAACGCCTCCGCCACCGGGCCGTCGGCGGTCTCGATGGCGCTGATCCGGCTGGTGAAGCCGCTGGGCAGCACCACCACCTCGTCGCCGGGCTTGAGCACGCCCGAGGCCACCTGGCCGGCGTAGCCGCGGTAGTCGGGGTGGCTGCTGGACTGCGGGCGGATCACGTACTGCACCGGGAAACGCACGTCGACCAGGTTGCGGTCCGAGGCGATGTGCACGTGCTCCAGGTGGTGCAGCAGCGACGGGCCCTCGTACCAGGGCAGGTTCGCCGAGCGGGTGGCGATGTTGTCGCCGTGCAGCGCCGAGATCGGGATGACCGCCAGGTCCGGGGCCTCCAGCTTGGCGGCGAAGCAGGTGAACTCGTCGGCGATGCGCTCGAAGACCTCCTGGTCCCAGTCGACCAGGTCCATCTTGTTGACGCACAGCACCAGGTGCGGCACCCGCAGCAGGGAGCACAGGAACGCGTGCCGGCGCGACTGCTCCACCAGGCCCTTGCGCGCGTCCACCAGGATCAGCGCCAGATCGGCCGTGGACGCCCCGGTCACCATGTTGCGGGTGTACTGGATGTGACCGGGGGTGTCCGCGATGATGAACTTGCGCCGCGGGGTGGCGAAGTACCGGTACGCCACGTCGATCGTGATGCCCTGCTCGCGCTCGGCGCGCAGCCCGTCGGTCAGCAGGGCCAGGTTGGTGTACTCGTCGCCGCGCGCCGCCGACACCGCCTCGACGGCCGCCAGCTGGTCGGTGAACAGGCTCTTGGTGTCGTACAGCAGCCGCCCGATGAGGGTCGACTTGCCGTCGTCGACGCTGCCGGCGGTGGCGAAGCGCAGCAGGTCCATCCGGCCGGGCGCGGCGGCGCCGGGCTCCGGGCGGGGGGCCGTGGCCAGGTCGGTCATCAGAAGTAGCCCTCCCGCTTGCGGTCCTCCATGGCGGCCTCGGACACCCGGTCGTCGCCGCGGGTGGCGCCCCGCTCGGTGATCCGGGTGGCGGCGACCTCGGCGATCACGGCCTCGACGGTGTCGGCCTCCGAGGGCACCGCCGCCGTGCACGAGGCGTCACCCACCGTGCGGTAGCGGACCCGGGCGGTGAACGACTGCTCGCCGGCGCGCAGCGGCAGGTGCTCGTGCACCGCGTACAGCATGTCGTCGCGCCGGACCACCTCCCGCTCGTGCGCGAAGTAGATCGACGGCAGCGGCACGCCCTCCCGGGCGATGTAGTGCCACACGTCCAGCTCGGTCCAGTTGGACAGCGGGAACACCCGGATCGACTCGCCCGGGTCGTGCCGGGAGTTGTACAGCGACCACAGCTCGGGGCGCTGGTTGCGCGGGTCCCACTGGCCGAACTCGTCCCGGAACGAGAACACCCGCTCCTTGGCCCGGGCCTTCTCCTCGTCCCGCCGAGCGCCACCGAACAGCGCGTTGAACCGGTACTTCTCCACCGCGGCCAGCAGCACCGGGGTCTGGATCCGGTTGCGCATGCCGTCGGCCGGCTCGCGCACCAGGCCGGACTCCAGCGCCTCCGGCACGCTCGCCACGATCAGCTGCAGGCCCAGCTCGGCCACCCGGGTGTCGCGGTAGTCCAGCACCTCGGCGAAGTTGTGCCCGGTGTCCACGTGCATGACCGGGAACGGGATCCGGGCCGGGGCGAACGCCTTCTGCGCCAGCCGCAGCATCACGATCGAGTCCTTGCCGCCGGAGAACAGCAGCACCGGGCGCTCGAACTCGGCCACCACCTCGCGGAAGATGAAGATGCTCTCCGCCTCGAGTGCGTCGAGGTGGGACACGCGGTATCTCGCCGTCTGGCTCATGCCCGCAAGACCCCTCCGGTGTGGTGTGGACCCGATCGTCGGGTGGACTGGTGTCTGGACCCTGAACCCAGGCGGCGCCAGCCAGGTGACATTGTCCGCGCGCCCGCGTCGATCCGGGAAGCGTACCCGCCGGTGGCGGTCGACACAGCAACGCAGGTCGCGGGGCACCGCGGACGGGCGGGCGCCGGGAAGGCCGGCATCAGTACGCCCCCGAGGAGCGCAGCACCGCGGTCACCGTGCGCAGCAGGATCACGAAGTCGAGGGTCAGCGACCAGTTCTCCACGTAGCGCAGGTCCAGCCGCACCGCCTCCTCCCAGGGCAGGTCGGAGCGCCCGGAGACCTGCCACAGACCGGTCATGCCCGGCTTGACGGCCAGCCGGCGGCGGGCGTCGTCGGGGTACGCCGCCACCTCGGCCGGCAGCGGCGGCCGGGGACCCACCAGCGACATCTCGCCGCGCAGCACGTTGACCAACTGGGGCAGCTCGTCCAGCGACAGCCGGCGCAGCCAGCGGCCGACCGGCGTCACCCGGGGGTCGTTGCGGATCTTGAAGAGCACCCCGTCGTGCTCGTTGAGGTGGCGCAGCTCGGCCAGCCGGGCCTCGGCGTCGACGTACATGCTGCGGAACTTCACCATCTCGAACTCCCGCCCATCGCGGCCGACCCGGACCTGCCGGAACAGCACGGGCCCCGGCGACGACCAGCGGATCCACGCCGCCAGACCGACCAGCAGCGGAGCGAAGACCAGCAGCAGCACGGCCGCGCCGCAGCGGTCCACCACCTCCTTGACCAGCCGGGCCCCGCCCTCCAGCCGGGGGTGCTCGACGTGCAGCATCGGCAGCCCGTCCACCGGGCGGATCGTGATCCGGGCACCGGCCACGTCGATCAGCGCGCTCGCCACGATGAGGTCCACGTCGTCGCGCTCCAGCCGCCAGGCCAGGCGGCGCAGCGCGTGGCCGTCCAGCTCCGGGCAGGACAGCACGATCACCGTGTCCGCGGCGGCCAGCTCCACGGCGTCGGCGACGTCGTCGAAGGTGCCGTACACCGGCAACCCCACCCGGCCGTCGTGGCGCGGCGGCAGGCACGCCCCCACCACCTCCAGGCCGTGGTAGCGCTGCCGGCGCAGCTGCCGGGTGATGTGCACGACCGCCAGCTCGTGCCCCACCACGATGACCCGACGCAGGCACGCCCCGCGCGCCCGGCGCCGGTGCAGCCGCCTGCGCAGGGCGAACCGGGCCAGCACGGTGATGGCGGTCGCGCCCGGGGCGGCGACCAGCACCCAGCTGCGCGCCAGGGGGTAGTCGACCGCGTACGACGTGATCGCCATCGCGGCGACAAGGGTCAGCCCGGCGCGGATCACCCGCTGGTACTCCTCGGTACCGACGAACAGGAAGCGCCTGTCGTACGCCCGGTTCGTCGCGAGCACGCCCACCAGGGCCAGCGGGAGCAGGAGCGAGAAGAGCACGTACAGCCGGTTGTACGCGGTGACGTGGTGGAACCGCACCCCGAACGCCAGCGCGCCGGCCAGCAGGCCCGCGGCGAGGTCGGCGAACAACGCGGTGCGCACGTACCGGACCTGCCAGCGGCCGGGCCGCACCACCGCGTGCCGGCCCGGCCCGCCGTGCCCGGAGCGACCGGCGCCTTCCCCGGGCTCCTGGGCGGGCGGCGCGGCGGGCCGGGGCGGCGCGAGAGCGGCCGGCGCGAGACCCGCCGGCACGAGAGCGGCCGGGCCGCGGCGGGCCGCGCCCGCCGGGCGCCCGGCGCGACGGCCCGGCGACGGGGTCCGTCGCCCGGGCGACGGTGCCCGCCGCGCCGGGCGCCCGGCGGCCGTCGCGCGGGTCGGCGGGAGCACGTCCAGCCGGACGGTGTCCTCGTCGCCGAGGCCGTCGGCGCTCGCCGCGGGCCGCGGGTCACGCAGCCCGGGCTCCCCCGCCCACCGGTCCCGCGTCCACTGGTCCGATGCCCGCTGGTCGGCGGTCCACTGGTCGGCGGCCCAGGGGTCGTGCGCCCACCGGCCGGCGGTCCAGGGGTCGCGCATGGGGGCCGGTCCCGCCCCGCCGAACCCCCGATGATCCACCCTGTCGCCTCCGCGCGCCGCCGCGGACGCCCGCACCGGCATCCGGGTAGACCAACGCGCCGCGGCCACCCGGCGTCACGCCGGCGCGACCGTACGAAGGAATCGGTGGTGGTTCGGCCCCGGGCCGCTCAGCCGCCGTGGTAGGCGTTCTGCGTCCACTCCACGCCGCGGGTGATCAGCGCCTCCACCACGTCGGCGGCCCGGTCGACCAGGAAGTCGACCTCCCTGCGCTCCGCCGCGGAGAAGTCGGACAGCACGTAGTCGGCCGGGTCCTGGCGGCCCGGTGGCCGCCCGATGCCGAACCGCACCCGTAGGTAGTCCCTGGTGCCCAGCGACTTCGTCATCGAGCGGAGCCCGTTGTGGCCGCCCTCGCCGCCGCCGAGCTTGGCCCGCACCTGTCCGAACGGCACGTCCAGCTCGTCGTGCACCGCGATCACCCGCGGCGGCGGGACCTTGTAGAAGGCGGCCAGCCCGGCGACCGCCCCGCCCGACAGGTTCATGTAGGTCAGGGGCTTGGCCAGCACCACGCGCGGGGTGTCCGCGCCGATCCCGAGGCGGCCCTCCGCGACCTCCGCCGAGGCCTTGCGGTGCCGGCCGAACCGGGCCGCGACGCGGTCCGCCAGCAGCTCCACCACCCGGAAGCCGGCGTTGTGCCGGTGCCCGGCGTACTCCCGGCCCGGGTTGCCCAGGCCCACGACCAGCCACGGCCCGTCCGCCGCGCGCGGGTCCGCGACCGACCGCGGCGCCGCCGACCGCGCCGTGCCCGCCTCCGACATGACCCGCCCCTGTCTGCCAGCCCGGCGCTCGCCGGCACCGCCCGCGCGCCGCGCGGGCCCCGGCCCGGCCGGGGCAACGATGTCAGGCGGCCCCTTCCGCGGGGTGCGCGGGAGGGACCGCCTGACTCATGAAACAGTACGCCGTCAGGCGCCGGCAGGCGCCTCGGCCGCCGGGGACTCGGCGGTCTCGGCCGCCGCGTCGGCCGCCGCGTCGCCCGCCGCCGGGGCCTCGCCCTCCATCTGCTGCTCGGTCAGCGCCGCGGTCACCACGGCGATCACCAGGTCCGGGTCGGAGGCCAGCTGCGCCCCGCGCGGCAGCTCGACCTGCGCCGCGGTCACCTGGGCGCCGGCCGCCAGGCCGGCGATGGAGACCTCCAGGTGGTCGGGCAGGTGCAGCGCCTCCGCGGTGAGCGACAGCGTCGTGTTCTCCGTCACCACCAGCGTGTCCCTCGCCGCCTCGCCGGTGAGCTGGACCGGGACCTCGACCGTGACCCGCTCGCCGCGCCGCACGATCAGGAGGTCGATGTGCTCCAGCGTGTCCTTGATCGGGTCACGCTGGATCGCCTTGGGCAGGGCCAGCGTCTGCGTGCCGTCGCTCAGGTCGATGGCGAAGACCTGGTTGCTGCCGCCGTGCCGGATCGCCGCGGCGAACTCCCGCGCGGGCAGCGCGATGTGCTTGGGCTTCTCACCGTGGCCGTACAGCACGGCCGGGACCTTGCCGGCCCGGCGGGTACGGCGGGCACCACCCTTGCCGAACTCGGTGCGTGGCTCGGCGCTGATCTTTACCTCGGACACGGGAGTACTCCTGATGCATTCGTCGGGCTGCGGTGCGTCATCGGGCTGCGTGAGTCGGCGGCGGTGCTGGGCGAGGGGGCGCGCGGGGCACAGGCCCGGAGCACCGCGTCGATCACGGTGCCTCCTTGCGGCGCTCGCCTGAAGCAGCGGCCCGCGGGGCACCCTCGCCGTGGCAACCGCAACAGCTTACCCGAGCGGCCGGTCCGGGCCGTTCGGGGGGCCCGGCGGGGTCCGTCGCGGGACGACCGAATCCACGGCAGGGCCCCGAGTCACCGGCGAGGCCCGTCGGCGGCCGACCGGGCCACGGGCGGCTAGCTGAGGCCGCCGAAGAGGGTGGTCACGGAGCCGTCGTCGAAGACCTCCCGGATCGCCCGCGCCAACAGCGGGGCGATCGACAGCACGGTGATCTTGTCGAGCTGCTTCTCGGGCGGCAACGGCAGGGTGTTGGTGAGCACCACCTCGGAGATCCGGCTGTTCTTCAGCCGCTCCGTCGCCGGGTCCGACAGGATCGCGTGGGTCGAGGCGACCAGCACGTCCGCCGCCCCGGCCTCGTACAGGATCTCGGCCGCCTTGCAGATCGTGCCGCCGGTGTCGATCATGTCGTCCACGATGAGGCCGACCCGGCCCTCCACCTCACCGACCACCCGGTTGGCCACCACCTGGTTGGGCTTGAGCGGGTCCCGGGTCTTGTGGATGAAGGCCAGCGGGCAGCCGCCGAGCCGGTCCGTCCAGCGCTCGGCGACCCGCACCCGGCCGGAGTCGGGCGCCACCACGGTGAGCGGGCGGCCGGCGTACCGGCTCTCCACGTAGCCGGCCAGGGTGTCCATCGCGAAGAGGTGGTCGACCGGGCCGTCGAAGAAGCCCTGGATCTGGGCGGTGTGCAGGTCGACGGTGAGGATCCGGTTCGCCCCGGCGGTGCGCAGCAGGTCGGCCACGAGCCGCGCGGAGATCGGCTCCCGGCCGCGGTGCTTCTTGTCCTGCCGCGCGTACGGGTAGAACGGCAGGACCACGGTGATCCGCTTGGCGGAGCCCCGCTTGAGCGCATCCACCATGATCAGCGTTTCCATCACCCACTTGTTGACCCCGTGGGTGACGGACTGCACCACGAAGGCGTCCGACCCGCGGACCGACTCCCGGTACCGGACGAAGATCTCGCCGTTGGCGAACTCGTACGCGTCCGCCGGCGTGGGCGCCACGCCGAGCACCCGGCCGATCTCCTCGGCCAGCTCGGGGAAGCCCCGCCCCGAGAAGAGCATCAGGCTCTTGCGGTTCTCCGCGACGATGCTGCCCATCGACGGTCTACTCCCTGCGGCTCGGTCCCGTCCGCCCAGTATCCCCGGGCGCGTGCCGAGTCTGCCGGGGCCCCCGGCGGGCACGCGCGCGCGGCCGACGCCAGTGGCGACTTTCACGCCCCGGCACGCTTGACACGGCCGGACCGGCCGCGGCGGGGCCGGGACACGCCGCGCCCACGCCCGCCGCGCTACGCCCCGTCCGC